>JAICGL010000417.1 GCA_025923175.1 Acidimicrobiia bacterium | reverse complement strand
GAACGACCCGATCGACAGGATCGATCCCGCGGACCCGATCGACCCGATGGACAGCACCGAGCCCACCGACCCGATCGACAGCACCGACCCGACAGAGTTGATCGACAGCACCGACCCTCGCGACCCGATCGACAAGACCGATGCCCCGCCCGCCGCTGGCCTCGCTCTCGTTCCCATCCGGCCACGATAGGGGCCCCGGCTCACGGCCGAGGAAGAACGGGCGAGGCTGCAATGAATTGTCGCGGGTCAGGTGTCCTCGGGCACGAACTCGTCGGCCAGGAGGTCCATCAGGAGCCCGTCGTGCCATGTGCCGTCGGGGCCGCGCTCGGACTGGCGGGTGATACCGACGGGCTTGAATCCCACCTTCGCGTAGCAGCGGATCGCCGCGGTGTTGTGGGCGGCGGGGTCGATGGTCAGGCGGTGGTGGCCGTGGTCCTCCATCAGGTGACGGCACATGGTCCGGACGGCGTCGGTGCCGACGCCGCGGCCGTGGACGGCCGGGTCGACGTAGATGTCCATGCCGGCATGGCGGTAGTCGGGTTCCTCCTCCGCGTCCCACTGAATCCATCCCACGACCCTGCCGTCGAGCTCGATCACGTACCCGGTCGAGCCGGGCTCGGCGTAGTCGTCCCGGACGGCCGCCTCCATGTCGTCGCCGCCCCGCCAGTGGGCATAGACCTCCGGCGCCTGCCGGATCCTGACGAGCGCCGGGATGTCGCGGTCCTCCGCCGGGCGCAGCCGGACGATGCGTCCCTGCAGAATCGGGCCCACGGCCGGGGAAGGGTAGCGCTGCATGCTCATCCGGTCAGTTCGCCTTCGGCGAGGAGGACTCGCCCGGACGGGTGGGGCTAGCCTCGGCTGGCCAGCGGCGAAAGGGAGAGAAGCGTGAGCGGCAACCTCGACGTGTCGAGCCTGTGCGAGGCGTTCCAGCGGTCGGCGGCCATCGACCCGGACCGGGTGGCGTTGCGCACCCCCGGCGGGGCGGTCGAGATCACGTGGCGGGAGTACGCCGAACGGGTCCGCAGGATCGCGGCCGGGCTCGCCGCCCTCGGGGTGCAGCGCGGCCACACCGTGGCGATGATGATGAGCAACCGGCCGGAGTTCAACCTCTGCGACACGGCGGCCATGCACCTGGGCGCGACGCCGTTCTCGGTCTACAACACGCTGGCTCCCGAACAGGTCGCCTACCTGTTCTCCAACGCTGAGAACCAGGTGGTGATCTGTGAGTCGGTCTTCGTCGACCGGGTTGTCGCCGCCGGCGGCAAGGTCGAGCACATCATCTGCGTCGACGGCGCCCCCGAGGGGAGGCTGAGCCTCGAGGACCTGGAGGCGATGGGCGACCCGGGGTTCGACTTCGACGCCGCCTGGCGGGCGGTCGGCCCCGACGACGTGCTCACCCTCATCTACACGTCGGGCACCACCGGGCCCCCGAAGGGGGTGGAGATCACCCACGCCAACATGCTGGCCGAGATCGCGGCCACGTCCTCGGTGCTGCCGGTGACGAGTGAGGACCGCATCGCCTCCTACCTGCCGTCGGCCCACGTGGCCGACCGGTGGTCGTCGCACTACCAGCAGATCGTGTTCGGCCTGCAGATCACCTGCGTCGCCGACATCAAGACCATCGCCGCCGCCCTGGCCGACATCCGGCCCACCCTGTGGGGTGGCGTGCCCCGCGTGTGGGAGAAGATCAAGGCCGCACTCGAGGCCCGCATCGAGAGCGAGGCCGACCCGCAACGGAAGCAGGGGATGCAGTGGGCCGTCGCCACCGGTATCAAGAAGGCGCGAGCGGAGCAGGCGGCCATCAACGGCGAAGGGCCCGGTCCCGACGAGGCGCTGCTGGCCGAGTACGCCAAGGCCGACGAACTCGTCCTGTCGAAGATCCGCCAGCAGATCGGCCTCGACGACGTGCACTGGTCGATCATCGGCGCTGCGCCCGCCTCGATGGACGTCCTCGAGTTCTTCGCCGCCATCGGGCTGCCGATCTCCGAGCTGTGGGGGATGTCGGAGCTGTCGTGCTGCGCCACCATCAACCCACCCAACCGGAACAAGCTCGGCACCGTCGGCCCGGCACTGCCCGGCGTGGAGCTGGCCATCGCCGAGGACGGCGAGCTGCTCTGCCGTGGGCCGCTGGTGATGCGCGGTTACCGCAACGAGCCCGAGAAGACGGCCGAGGCCATCGACGCCGACGGATGGTTGCACACCGGTGACGTGGCGACGATCGACGACGAGGGCTACGTCCGTATCGTCGACCGGAAGAAGGAACTGATCATCAACGCGGCGGGCAAGAACATGTCGCCGGCCAACATCGAGAATCGCCTCAAGTCGGCTTCGCCGCTCATCGGCCAGGCCATCGCCATCGGCGACCGGCGGCCCTACAACGTCGCCTTGATCGTCCTCGACCCCGACGCCTGTGGCGCCTATGGCGCCAAAGCCGGGCTGGACGACGCCTCGCCCGCCGCCCTGTGCGAGAACGAAGGGATCGTGGCGGCGGTGACAGCCGCGGTGGAGGAGGCGAACTCCGGCCTGTCCCGCGTCGAGCAGATCAAGACGTTCCGCATCCTGCCCGTCGACTGGCTCCCGGGCGGCGACGAGCTGACGCCGACGATGAAGCTCAAGCGCAAGCCGATCTCCGAGAAGTACGCCGCCGAGATCGATGCCCTTTACGGCTGACGGCGACCCGGAGGCCGGCTGGCTCGAGGTGGCCGAGTCGGCCGACGTGGCCGGCTTGAAACCCCTCGCAGTGCGCTGCGGGGGCCGGGATCTCGTGTGCTATCGAGGACGGTCCGGGCAGGTACATGCGATCGACGAACTCTGTCCACACATGGGGGTGAGCTTCGCCCGCCACGGGATCATCGAAGGGGACGGGATCACCTGCCGTTACCACGGCTGGAACTGGGACGGCGAGGGACGCAACGTCTGGGTCCCCACGCAGCGCCGGGCGATGGCGGTGTTCGACCTGTGCAGCTATCCGGTGCGTGAAACGGATGGCCGGGTTCTGGTCCGCCTCGATCCCGACGGCTAATCCGCACGCGAAACCGCGGTACATGGTTGGTCCGATTGGGTAGGCGCGCGGAGTCGAGCGAGAGGAGCGGGGCATGGTGGCGTTCGGGTACACGGTGATGGGGGAGCAGGCGGGGCCGAAGCAGCTGGTAGCGGACGCGCAGCGGGCGGAGGCGGCGGGGTTCGACTACATCGCCGCCAGCGACCACTACTTCCCCTGGCTGGCCGAGCAGGGCCACTCGCCGTACACCTGGTCGGTGTTGGGAGCGATTGCCCACGCCACCGAGCGCGTCGAACTCATGACCTACGTGACATGCCCGATCATGCGCTACCACCCGGCGGTGGTGGCGCAGAAGGCGGCGACGATCCAGCTCTTGTCGGACGGGCGGTTCACGCTGGGCCTCGGCGCCGGTGAGAACCTCAACGAGCATGTGATCGGGCAGGGCTGGCCGCCTGTCGACATCCGCCACGAGATGCTGTCCGAGGCGGTGCAGATCATCCGCCGGCTGTTCGACGGCGATACCGTCACCTTCCGGGGCAACCACCTCGACGCCGAGTCGGCCCGCCTGTGGGACCTCCCACCCGACCCGCCGCCGATCGGAATCGCCGTGTCAGGCCCGGATTCCTGCCAGCTGGCCGGGGAGTACGCCGACATCATGATCGCGGTCGAACCCCGCAAGGAACTGGGCGAGATGTTCGATGCCGCCGGCGGGGCCGGCAAACCCCGCATCGGCCAGGTCGGCCTCGCTTACGACCCCGACATCGACCAGGCCCGAAAGCGGGCTCTGGAGCAGTTCCGCTGGTTCACCGGCGGCTGGAAGACGATGGCCGAGTTGCCGACCCACGCCCACTTCGCCGCCGCGTCCACCGCGGTCCGGGAGGAGGACATCGCCAAGCAGATGCCCTGCGGACCCGACCTCGACGCCCACGTCAACGCCGTCAAGAAGTACGTCGACGCCGGCTTCACCCACGTCGCCGTCGTCCAGATCGGCGGCGAGCACCAGGACATCTTCTTCCCCTGGGCCGAACGCGAGCTGCTGCCCGCCCTACGCCAACTCGGCTAAACCGCCTCGCTCCCGATCCGGCAATATCGCTCGCCTCGCGGACTGGCGTTCCTCACCGCGCGATAACCGCGGTCAGGAGCGCCAGAACGAGCTTCGGTCG
>JAICGL010000416.1 GCA_025923175.1 Acidimicrobiia bacterium | reverse complement strand
GTCCCTGCAGCGGATCGGCGCCCCGACGGCATGGGGTTCGACCACCGGCGCCGGCGTCCGCATCGGCATCGTCGACACGGGCATCGACCTCGCCCATGAAGATCTCGCCGCCAAGGTGGTGGCCCACACGAGCTGCATCGGCTCGAACGGCGATCCCGCCCGCTGCACCGGCTCGGGTCAGGATGAGCAGGGCCATGGCACCCATGTCGCCGGCATCGCCGCCGCCGCCAAGGACAACAAGATCGGCGTCGCCGGGGTGGCGCCCGACGCCGAGCTGGTCGTGGCGAAGGTCCTCGGCGCCAACGGCGGCGGCACCATCGAAGACATCAACGCCGGCATCCGCTGGGTGGTCGACAACGGCGCCCGCGTCGTCAACCTCAGCCTCGGCGACCCGAACTTCCTGCTGACCTCGGTGCAGGGCACGGCCCTGTCCGCCGGCATCGAGTACGCCTGGGCACACGGCGCCATTCCGGTGGTCGCCTCGGGGAACGAGAACCCGGCCGGTCTCGACGTCCTCGGCAGCTCCGATTACGGCTCGATCAACGCCCTCGTCGTCGGAGCGACCGGCCCGTCCGACGAAGTTGCCCCGTACTCGAGCCCGCTCGGGAACGCCAAGTGGGCGCTGATGGCCCCGGGTGGCATCGGCGGCGGGACGCCCGCTCGTGACGTGCTCTCCACGATCTGGAAGTCGGGAGCGCTGAACCAGTACGCCGCCCTGGCCGGAACGTCGATGGCAGCCCCCCACGTGACCGGCGCTGTCGCCCTCCTGCTGGCCCAGGGCTACGGCCAGCAAGCGGTTGTCGACCGCCTTCTGGGCACAGCCGATCCCAATGTCAGCTGCGGCCTCAACAGCCCGACCTGCGCTGGCCGCCTCGACGTCACCCGGGCCACCGCCCGGTAAGGCTGCTTTCCGGAGGCCCGGAGCACCGCTTGCGGTGTTCCGGGCCTTTCCGCGTCAGGCGGCGCGGAAGTCGGTCGACAGGAGGCGGCGCAGCTGGACTTCGGTGCCCCGGGCCCGCTCACGCCAGAACCGGGCCGTGTCGCCCAAGACGGGGACGAGGCGGTCATGCTCCTCCGCCCAGGCGGTCGCCTCGTCGGCCAGCCAGCCGGCCACGGCGGCGGGATCCTGGGTCACCAATGCCGACAGGACGAAGCGCCGCTCGCCCATCCGCAGGCCCAGACCCAGGCGCCGGGCGGCCTCGACCAGATCCCGTCGGGTGACGACGATCCCGGAGGCGACCGGGGCGAGCAGGCGGCCGAGGTAGGCATCGAGGCCGTCGTCGCCCGGTTCGGCCGGCAGGGGTGCCTCGCGCAGGTGGAGCGGCAGCGACCCTGTGCCGCTGTCCCGGGCCGTCCCCGCCAGGTCCGCGGCGGTCGCCTCGGCCAGCACGGCGGCCGACAACGCCTCCGCCCACGGCCGGTAGCCGGCGCCGGCCACCCGGGTGGCGGCGGTGGCGTAGACGAACACCCAGGGTGCGAGGTGCTCGGCCAGAAGCGCCCGGCGCGCCTCACCCCGCAACCGCCGGCGGGCCGGGTCCGTCTCGTCTTCCTCGGCCTCGGCCAGGGCCGCGTACAGCCCCAGGAGAGCGGCCAGGTGGTCCGGCTCGGCCGGCGGGTCGAGATGCAGCGCCCGCCAGAAGCCAGCCGCCCGCCCCGCCGGCTCGCCGCCCAGCATGCCGTCGGCGCCGAGGAAGATCGAGGCGTAGGGCGGCAGCTGGAAGCTGAACAGGTCGGTGTGTTCGGCCGGGTCGGGGACGGCCCCGAGCGCGGCGGCCACCGGGCCCGCCTCCGGGCCCTCGCACACGACGGCCAGGGCCCGGAACAGCTCGGGTGAGGGGGACGGGCTCACCGCCGCGTCCGCGTGTCCTTCGTCGCCGTGACGCCGGCCAGCTTGTAGTGCTCCCGCCCGGGCTTGAGGGGCCGGAGGAGCCAGTGGGGCCGGCGGGTGCCGTCGGGTGAGATCAGGTCGGCCCGCCGCGTGAGCTCCAGCCAGCGGTGGTAGACGTCGTGGGCTGCGTCGGTGTCGACGGCAATGTCGCCGGCCTCGTCGCCCGGCTCCGCCTTGCGCACCCGGACGGCCTGGTGCCAGCAGTGCTGCCCGGAGATGGGGTCGGGGTGAACGGCGAAGGTGAGGTTCTGATGCACGCCGCCCTCTGTCCACCACAACCGGCGGGTGTCGGGGTCCGACGACTCGTAGGGCTGGATGCCCGACTTGCGCGTCATCGACCAGCCGCTCTCCGAGCGGTCGAGGGCGACGGTGGCCATCATCGCCTTCACCCCGGCGGACTGGTTCTCCGGCTTCCAGCGTCCCCTGTGGTGGCTGCAGGCCACGACCCCGGGGCGAATCCCCTCGGTCACCCAGGCCTTGAGCACGAAGTGGCCGATCTCGGTCTCCACCCGCACCAGGTCGCCGGTGGCCACCTCGAAGCGGGCGGCGTCGGTGGGGTGCAGCCACAGCGGGTTGGTGTGGGCGATCTCGTCCAGCCACTTGGAGTTGGCCGAGCGGGTGTGGACCTGGACGGGCAGGCGGAACGTGGAGATGAGGGGCATCTGGCCGTCCTTGAGGACGGCGGGCGACACGTGGCTGCGGATGTAGCCCGGCAGGGCGTGCTCCCGCCAGCCCCAACTGGCCAGCGTGGACGACCAGAACTCGAGGCGCCCCGACGGGGTCGGGAAGCCACGCAGGACCTTGTCGTCCACCCGCACGCCGATCCGCCGGCGCCCGTCGCGATCGGGTTCGACGGTGGGCAGGGGGACGGCGTTGGCCGGCGGCAGAGCGGCCGTCGGGCAGTACATCAGGCCCAGGTCGCCCTCCACGGCGTTCATCAGGCGGTGGTCGGGCACCTCTTCCTCGTGGCGGGCACCGACATGATCGGTGATCTCGTAGGCGCCGTAGCGGCGCATGTAGTCGAGCGGCGTGAGGTTCTCGGCCGCCGCCTTCTCGGGCAGGCCGGGAACGGAGTGCTCAAAGATCCAGCCGTAGTACTCGTCGACGGACAGGCGGGTGCCGGGGCGCTCGGCCGACTCGTGGAACTGGCGGATCTCCATGCGGGCATCAGGGTCGATCCGCCACGACAGCTCGATCCAGAACTCGTTCTCCTCCCACACCTCGCCGGGGTTCGACTCGCGGGTGTCGGTAACCGGCTGTCCCATGCGCCGGCGGGCTTCCCGCAGCACGGGCTGGCGGAAGCCGAGCCACTGCCCGTCGTGCGTCTCGTAGGAGTGGAGGTCGTGGCGCTCCGAGGCGTGGCCCATGGGGAGCACGTAGTCGGCGAAGTAGGCAGTCTCGCTCCACGTCGGGGTGAGGGCGACGTGGAGGCCGACCTTGGACGGGTCGGACAGTGCCTCGATCCAGGAAAACCCGTCCGGGTTCGTCCACACCGGGTTGTAGACCCGGGTGAAGTACGTGTCGATGAACCCCCGTCCCTCTTTGAGGAAGTGGGGCAGCAGGAACGAGAGCTCGTTATTTGCCAGTGGGTACTCGAGCGGCCAGGTGAGCTCGTTCCAGCCGTGGCGGTGCGACGGCCAGTGGAAGGGGCGGGGGACGAACTTGTTCCAGGCATTGGGGAACGTGCCCCCCGGGGTGGCGATCGCACCCATGAGGGCATTGAGGAGGAACAGGGTGCGCGACACCTGCCAGCCGCCCAGGTTGCCAGCGGCGGCCGAGCGCCAGTTGTGGGTCGACAGCCGGGTGCCGGCGCCGGCCACTGCCTCGGCCACCTCGGCCAGGGTGGCGGCGGGGATGCCGGTTTCGGCCTCGGCGAACTCGAAGGTGTACTCGGCGTAGATGCCGGCCAGGATCTCCTCGAACGCCTCGAAGGTGGGCTCGACGTCGGGGTGCTCGGCGGCGAGGTACTCCTCCCAGTTCCACCACCGGCGGACGAACTCCCGGTTGTAGCGGCGGGTGGCGATGATGTGCTGCGCGATGGCCAGGTTCATGGCCGCCTCGCTGCCCGGCCACGGCGCCAGCCACCAGTCGGCGTGGGTCGCGGTGTTGGACAGGCGGGTGTCGACGACGACGACCTTGGCCCCCCGGGCCTTGGCTTCCATGATCCGCTGGGCGTGCGGGTTGAAGTAGTGCCCGGACTCCAGGTGAGCGCTGATGAGGAAGATCACCGAGGCGTTGGCGTGGTCGGGGCTCGGCCGGTCGATCCCACACCACAGGTGGTAGCCG
>JAICGL010000415.1 GCA_025923175.1 Acidimicrobiia bacterium | reverse complement strand
TGTTCGTGAAGCGGCGCAGCATCTCGTAGAGCGCCTTGCGGAACCCTTCGCCGTAGACCTCGCCGAAGTCGGCGCCGGCGCAGAAGCTCGACCCCTCCCCGGTCACCACGACGGCCCGGGCCCCGGCCCTCTGGACGTCGCCCAGGGCGTCGCGGAGCAGCTCGCAGTGCTCGGTGTCGAGGGCGTTGCGCTGCTCGTGCCGGTCGATCCGCAGAATCGCCACCCGGCCCCGCTCCTCAGTTCGAATCATGTCGGCAAGCTACCCTCCGGGTCCGCTATGTCCTCGATGGAACGCACCATCCCGAACCTGCTGGTCGGCGCCGTCGACGCGGCTGCGGACCAGCCCTGGCTGTCCCATGAAGACGCCACCTTCACCTACGAGCAGGCCTGGAGACGGATCGGAACGGCCGCCGCCGGCCTTGCGGCGCGCAGCGTCGGCCGGGGGGACCTCGTCCTGGTCCCGATGCGGAACACCGCCGAGCACCTGTTCATCTGGCTCGCCCTGATGCGGGTGGGGGCGATCCTGGTAGCGGCCAATCCGGCGGCGAGCGAGGCGGAGGTGAACGGGCTCGTCGACCAGACGAAGCCGAAGCTCGTCGTCGACGACGCCGAGGTTGTCGCTCTGCTGCCCGATGCCGACTGCGATGCACCGGACGTCAGGGGACCTGAACCCGACGATCCCGCCGTCCTCATCCCCACCTCGGGCACGACGGGGCGGTCGAAGCTCGTCACGCAGACCCACCGGGCCTACGTGATGGCCGGCGAGGGGTTCCCCTGGTGGCTGGAACTGACGGCCGAGGACCGGCTGATGACGTCGCTGCCGCTGTTCCACATCAATGCGCCGGCCTACTCGGTGCTCGGCTCGGTGGCGGCCCGTGCCGGCCTGGTGCTGCTCCCCCGCTTCTCGCCGAGCACCTTCCTCGACTCCGCCCGCCGATACGGCGCCACGGAGTTCAACGCCATCGGGGCCATGATCGAGATGCTGATGCACCAGCCCGAGCGGCCCGACGACGCCGACACCCCTCTCCGCCTCTGTTACACCGGCCCGTCCCCCGCCGAATCCCGCCAACTGGAGATCGAACGCCGCTTCGGTCTGCGCGTCATGTGCGGCTACGCCATGTCCGAGACGCCCTACGGCACCGTCTGGGCCCGGGGCACCCGGCCCTACGGCACCCTCGGCACGATCCGCCAACACCCAACCCTCGGCGAAATCAACGAGGGCCGTGTCATGCGCGACGACAAGCCCGTCGCGCAAGGCGAGATCGGCGAACTCGAACTCCGCAACCCGGCCATCATGCTCGGCTACTGGGGCATGCCGGAGGAGACCGCCCGGGTCATCCGTCCCGACGGCTGGCTCCGCACCGGCGACCTCGTCGTCGAGAACCCCGATGGCACTTTGACGTTCATCGGCCGGGAGAAGGAAGTGATCCGCCGCCGGGGTGAGAACCTCTCCCCCGCCGAGGTCGAGGAGGCCCTGGACGCCCATCCCGGCGTGGCCGAAGTGGCCGTCGTCGGCGTGCCGTCCGAGCTGACAGAAGAAGAAGTGAAGGCGTTCGTCGTCCTCGCACCCGGCGCCGATGTCGAACCCGCCGACCTCCACGCCTGGGCGGCCGAACGCCTCACCCGGTTCAAGATCCCCCGCTACATCGAGCTCGTCGCGGAGCTGCCCCACACCCCCACGGGCAGAGTGGCGAAGCACCGGCTCCCCCGGGAGCGCACCGCCGACGAATGGGACAAGGAGAGCGCAGGTGGGTGACGACAGCTGGCTGCGGTCGGACATCGGCAAGTCCACCCCCGACACCATCACCGTCCGCGGCCGCAACCTCGCGACGGAGCTCATGGGTCAGGTGACCTTCACCGAGATGGCTTTCTTCCTCAGCGCGGCCCGGATGCCGTCGCCCGGTGAGACCCGCCTGTTCGACGCCGCCTTGGTGGCGCTGGCCGACCACGGCCTCACCCCCAGCGCCCTCGCCGCCCGCCTCACCTGGACAGGCGCCACCGAGTCGCTCCAGGGCGCCGTGGCCTCCGGCCTTCTCGGAGCCGGCAACGTGTTCCTGGGTGTTGTGGACGACACCGCTCGCTTCCTCGCCGCCATCCTGGCGGACCCGACCGAGGGCGCCGTCGAACGGGCAGTGCAGGCCGAGATCGACGCCGGGCGTCGCATCCCCGGCCTCGGCCACCCCGTCCACAAGGTGGAGGACCCTCGCACCCCCCGCCTCTACGCCATCGCCGATGAGGCCGGTATCCCCATCCCCCACCTCACCGTCCTCCGCACCGTCGCCGAGGTCCACGCCGCCGCCACCGGCAAGGCCTTGCCGATCAACGGCGCCGGCGTCGCCGGAGCAGCCTTTGCCGACCTCGGCCTCCCGCCGGCCGTCATCCGGGGCTTCGCCCTTCTGGCCCGCACAGCTGGCATCGTCGGGCATCTCGCCGAGGAGATGGAGCATCCGATCGGCCGGCAGCTCTGGCTCGACGTGGAGCACCGCGCCGCGCAGGAATGACCCGCCGGTCACCGGGGAAGGAAATGCCAGGAAGCTTCAGGAAGGAAGGGAGCCCCCGATGGCACGCGTCGTGATCGGCGAAAAGCTGCTCGACCGAAACGGTAAGCCCGTCGGCAAGATCACCGATGTGATCGTCGACTCGGCCACGCTCGAGAACGAATGGATCACGGTCAAGACCGGGATGATGGGCGGCGAGCACCTCGTCCCGTACTCCTGCATCGGTGACGAACACGGCGACGCGATCGCCGTCCCGTTCGACAAGGACCAGATCAAGGCCGCCCCCGTGGTCGACAAGGGCCACGCCTCCCCCTCGCCGAGCGAGCGGGCCCAGGTCTTCTCCCACTTCGGAATGGAAGACCCCGGCCCCCCGTCCCGCATCTGACCGACGTCAACACCGAGCGGATTGCATACCGTCAAGGTACGTAATCCGCTCGGGGCCTCTCATGCTGCGGGCTGCGCCGGTGGCGTTGACTGGCGACGCTTGATGGCGTCCTCGACCCGTAGGGCCAGCTCGGCCGAGCGATTGTGAACGTCGTCGTCAGTGAAGTAGAGAACCCACCATTCGATCAGGTCGTTCGCTTTCTCGGCGTTGCGCTGCACGTCTTCTTTCGCTGCGTGGGCGGCGACACCGTTGGCCTCGATACCGCCGTCCCCATACAAGGCGGTCGGCCTGGCGGAAGCGATCGCCATGGAGGCGGGCAAACCGCGATCGGCGATCTCGACGAGCACCGGCTCCCCGGATGCGGCACTATGCCGGGGTCCGTACAGGTGATGGAGGACGAAGCATGGACCGGACACTGGTGCAGGAGTTCGCCCGGAAGCTCTTCGGTCACTACACGAGCGGCATGCTGACGCTGATGGTGGACATCGGGCATCGCACCGGGCTCTTCGAAGCTCTGCAAGGCGGCGGGACCAGCGCCGAGATCGCCGAGCGAGCCGGGCTGGATGAGCGCTACGTGCGCGAGTGGCTCGGCGCCATCGCCACCGGTGGCATCGCCGACTACGACGCAGCGTCTCGGACCTTCACACTGCCGGCTGAGCACGCCGTTTGCCTCACCGGCACCTCGAGCCGAAATCTCGCCCCCGGCAGCCACATGCTGACCATGCTGGCCAGGCACGTCGACGGCGTTGCCGACTGCTTCCGCAAGGGCGGTGGCGTCCCCTACTCCGACTTCCGCCCCGACTTCACCGAAGCTGCCGATGCCTCGTGGCGACTGCTCTACGACGGACTGCTCATCAAAGGGTTCCTCCCCCTCGCCAAGGGCCTCCCGGAACGGCTCGAGCACGGGATCCGGGTGGCCGACATCGGCTGTGGAACCGGCCACGCAATCAACGTGATGGCCCGGGAGTACCCCAACTCGACCTTCGTCGGCTACGACTTCGGCGCCGACGCGATCGACCGGGCGGCGGCCGAGGCCACCGACATGGGACTGACCAACGCTCACTTTGAGGTCCTCGACGTCACCCGACTCCCCTCCGAGCCCAAGTTCGACCTCATCACCTCGTTCGATTCGATCCACGACCAACGCGATCCCGCCACCACCCTCAAGCGGGTGGCCGGCGCGCTGGCGCCCGACGGCGTCTACCTCATGATCGAACCGAAGGCCTCCAGCAACCTCGAAGGCAACATCGGCGATCGTCTCACCCGGTGAACCGGCTTCGACGAGGCGAAT
>JAICGL010000414.1 GCA_025923175.1 Acidimicrobiia bacterium | reverse complement strand
CGCTCGAAGACCATCAACAGGCCCTTGCGGGGATGGCCGAGCGAGTCGAAGGCCCCGGCCTTGATCAGCGACTCCAGCGCCCGCTTATTGAGCACCGTCGGGTTCACCCGGTTGCAGAAATCGGGGAAGGAGGCAAACGGGCCGTTCTCCTCGCGCTCGGCGACAATGTGGGCCACGAGCCCCTCGCCGACATTGCGGACGGCCGACATGCCGAACGGGATCTGGCCGTCCTTGCCGACGAAGTCGCTCTCGGCCACGTTGACGTCGGGCACGAGGACGGGGATGCCGAGCACCCGGCACTCGTTGAGATAGACCGCCGTCTTGTCCTTGTCGTCCTTCACCGAGGTGAGGAGGGCGGCGAGGTACTCCACCGGATGGTGGGCCTTGAGGTAGGCCGTCTGGTAGGAGACGAAGCCGTACCCGACGGAGTGGCTCTTGTTGAACGAGTAGTCGGCGAAGGGCTCGATGACGTCGAACATCTGCTCGCCGAAGGCGGCGCCGTAGCCGGAGGCCTCGCAGCCGGCAACGAACTTCGACCGCTCCTTGGCGATGAGGTCGCGCTTCTTCTTGCCGGTGGCCTTGCGGAGGTTGTCGGCCTCGGCCAGCGAGTAGCCCGCCATCCGCTGGGCCACCTGCATCATCTGCTCCTGGTAGATCATCAGCCCGTAGGTAGGGGCGAGGATCTCCTCCAGGTCGGCGTGGTAGTAGGCGACGGGCTTGCGGCCGTTCTTCCGGTCGGCGTAGTCGGTGTGCATGTTGGCGCCCATCGGCCCCGGCCGGTACAGGGCCACCAGGGCGGCGATGTCCTCGAAGGTGTTCGGCGCCAGCGAGCGCATGAGCGAGCGCATGGGGCCACCCTCAAGCTGGAACACGCCGATGGAGCGGCCCTCGCACAGCATGGCGAAGGTCTTCTCGTCGTCGAGCGGGACGTTGTCGATGTCGAGCTTCTCGCCCGTGGACGCCTCGATGAGCTCCAGGGTGCGGTCGATGACCGACAGGTTCCGCAGGCCCAGGAAGTCCATCTTGAGGAGCCCGAGGTCCTCCACGCCGTGCATCTCGTACTGCGTGACGATGGGGGCGTCGGCGAGATCGCCGCCGGGCACGGGCTTGCGCTGGATCGGCAGGTACTCGGTGAGCGGCTCGCGGGTGATGACGACGGCGGCGGCGTGGATACCGTCCTGCCGGCGCAGACCCTCGAGGCCGAGGGCGACGTCGCAGACCCGCTTCACGTCGGGGTCTGCCTCGTAGAGGTCACGCAGCTCGCCGGCCATCTTGTAGCCGTCCTCGAACTTGTCCTTCTTCTCGAAGCAGGCGTGCAGCGGCGTGTCGCGGCCCATGATCAGCGGGGGCATGAGCTTGGCGACCTTGTCGCCGACGGCGTAGGGATAGCCGAGCACCCTCGCCGCGTCCCGGACCGCCGCCCGGGCCTTGATCGTGGAGAAGGTCACGATCTGGGCGACGTGGTCAGCGCCGTAGCGCTCGGCGGCGTAACGGATCATCTCGCCCCGGTAGCGCTCGTCGAAGTCCATGTCGATGTCGGGCATCTGCTTGCGGCCGGGGTTGAGGAACCGCTCGAAGAAGAGCCCGTACCGCAGCGGGTCGAGGTCGACGATGCGTAAGCAGTACGCGACTGCACATCCAGCCGCTGACCCCCGGCCCGGCCCAACCCGGATGTTGCGGTCGCGGGCGTGCTTGATCAGGTCCCACACGACGAGGAAGTAGGCCGAGAACCCCATCTCGGAGATGACGCCCAGCTCGTAGTCGATCCGCTCCCTCGCCTCGGCCGGGAGCGGCTCGCCGTAGCGTTCCCTGGCCCCCGCCTCGGTCAGCTCCCGGAGGTACGAGTCCTCGGTGTGGCCCGGCGGGCAGGGGAACGTCGGCAGCACCGCCTTGCCGAACTCGATGTCGACGTTGGCCCGCTCGGCGATCCAGAGCGTGTTGTCGCACGCCTCGGGGACGTCGGCGAACAGCGCCCGCATCTCGGCCGACGACTTCAGATAGAACTCCTCGGCGTCGAACTTGAACCGGTTCGGGTCGTCGCGGGTGGCGCCGGTCTGCACGCACAGCAATGCGTCATGTGATTCGGCGTCGTGTTTGTGGACGTAGTGCGAGTCGTTGGTGGCGAGCAGCGGCGCCCCGATCCGCTTGGCGATATCGATCAGCTGCGGGTTGGTGCGGTGCTGCTCGGCGAGGCCGTGATCCTGGAGCTCGACGAGGAAGTTGTCCTTGCCGAGGATCTCCTGGAACCGGGCGGCCGCCTCGAGCGCCCCGTCGAAGTCGTCCTTCAGCAGCGACTGGCAGATCACCCCGCCGAGGCAGCCGCTGGTGGCGATGAGCCCTTCGCGGTGTTGCTCGAGCAGCTCAAAGTCGAGCCGGGGCTTGTAGAAGAACCCGTCGAGGTAGGCCGCCGAGGAGACCTTGATCAGGTTCTGGTAACCCTTCGTCGTCTCCGACAGCAGCGTGAGGTGGAAGATCTCGTGCTCGGCCCGCCGGGGCCGGTCGTGGCGTGACCCGGTGACGAAGTAGCCCTCCATCCCGATGATCGGCCGGATCCCCGCCTTCTTCGCCGCGTTGTAGAAGTCGAGGACGCCGTACATGTTGCCGTGGTCGGTGATGCCGATTGCCGGCTGGCCGTCGGCCGCGGCGGCGGCCATGACGTCGCCGATCCGCGCCGCCCCGTCGAGCATCGAGAACTCGGTGTGGAGGTGGAGGTGGACGAATGAGTCGCTCAACCCGAGTGAACCTCTCTATCCACAGCCTGTGGATGGCTTGTGGAGAATGACACCCCTGTAACTTGCCGCTCTTCGCAGGGTAAGCGACGGCCGGACAGGGTGCAACCGGCGCGGCGTGCTATCCCTTCTCCTCCGATGACCGCCATCGATCAACTCGTCGAGCGGGCCGCCCGCCTGGGGTCGTTCAGGATTGCGGGGCCGCCGAAGCTGCGCCTCGCCATCGTCACCTGCATGGACTCCCGGATCGACCCCATGCAGATCTTCGGGCTGGAGCGGGGCGACGCCCATGTCCTCCGCAACGCCGGCGGCGTCGTCACCGACGACGTCCTCCGGTCGCTGATCCTCTCCCAGCGATTCCTGGGGACGCAGGAGGTCATGCTGATCCACCACACCCGCTGCGGCGCTCACAAGCTCCCGGAGGAGAAGGTAAAGGCCGAGCTCCAGCGCGAGACGGGGACGCCGCTTCCGTTCTCCCTGGAGGGCTTCGATGATCTCGACGCCTCCGTCCGGAAGTCGATCCAGCGAGTACGGACGAGCCCGTTCCTCCAGCATCGCGACGCCGTGCGGGGGTTCGTCCTCGACGTCAACATCGGGAGCCTGCGGGAGATCAGGTGACAGGGTTTCCGTACTGCTCGGCCTGCGGCGCCAAGCTTCAGGGCCGGCCTCCGATCACCTGTCGCGCCTGCGGCACCGCGCACTGGGTCAACGCCAAGCCGTGCGGCGGCGTTCTCGTGATGCGCGATGGGCAACTCCTGCTCCTGCGCCGGGCCATCGAACCGTGGCTCGGCCGATGGGACATCCCGGGCGGGTTCTGCGAACCCGATGAGCACCCGATGCAGACGGCGATCCGGGAAGCCAGGGAGGAGTGCGGTTTCGAGGTGGAGATCACCGGGTTCCTCGGGCTGTGGCTCGACCGTTATCCGGACCCCGCCGACCCCGGCCGTCCCAAGGTCACGCTCAACGCCTACTACCACGCCCGGGCGGGCAACCAGGTGGGTGCGCCCGACCCCCACGAGACCAGCGAGGTCGGCTGGTTCGAACCCGACGCCCTCCCGCCCGAGATCGCCTTCCCGCACCACGCCGAAGCGGTGCTCGTCGCCTGGCGCGACGCGGTGAAGCACGGCCGGACAGTGAACCCGCTCCCCGACCGCCCCTAGCGGGGCGCCTGCAGGCCGCCGCCCCGGGAGCGGCGGACGAGGTAGACGACTCCGGTGGCGACGAGCGCGGAGCCGACGATCCCTCCCCCGTGGCCGAACAGGACCCTGAACAGAAACCCGGCGACCAGCGACGAGCCGATACCTATGAGGATCGTCTCCCCCATCCACATGGGGTCGGGTCCGGGCTGGGCGAGGCGGCCGAGCCCGCCGACGATGGCGCCCCAGACGACGAAGAAGAGGATCAACAGGACCAGTTCCATGACAGGACTCCTGACGGATGGAAACT
>JAICGL010000413.1 GCA_025923175.1 Acidimicrobiia bacterium | reverse complement strand
AGTAGCCGACGGTTTCGGACACGTCGACCGACACCGCGTCCCCGTCGAAAAGGTGCATCCAGACCGGGTCGTGGTACTTGACCTCGCCGGAGCCGATCTGGGGATCCCAGCGGATGGCCCGGCCGCCGGCGCCGCCGCCGGCGGCGAAGAGCATGCCGGTATCGGGGCTGACCTTGGCGTCGAAGACGGGGATGCCGTTGGGCGCCTGCGGCTGCCAGGGGGTGAGCTTGCCCCGGTTGGGCCCGTCGGCATAGAGGGCCATGATCGTGTTCTTGTGGCCGCTGTTGTCCATCTCGGAGAAGCTCCCCGCGGCGAACAGCTGGCGCTTGTCGGGTGAGAGCTGGATCGACAGGACAGCGCCGGTGCCGCAGGTCGTCGACCCGGACGAGGAACAGGCCTTGCCGCCGTTGCCGATCAGCCCGGGCCCGGTCGAGGTGGGCCCCTGGAAGCCGCGGTCGATGACCCCGGTGCGGGCGTCATAGGCGACGATCTTGGACCGCTTCCAGACACAGCGGTTCTGGGGGGTGAGGGTGGAGTCCTTGTGCTGGGGGGTCCCGCAGTTGGCGTCGTTGTCGGGCCGCTTCAGCCGATGGCCGGACGGGATCTGGATCGAGTCGAAGTCGCCGCCGGCATAGAGGAGGTTCTGGCCCGGCTCGTAGTGGACGACCCGCACCGTGCCCTGAACTTCCCCGGGGTCGAAGTTGGGGTCGAGTTCGCCGCCGGGCAGCTGCAGGGCGGCCAGGTTCTTGATGAAGACGCCGTTGACGTGGTCGAAGTTGCCGCCGATGAACATGCGCGACCCATCGGGGGCGATCTCGATGGATTGCACCACCGGCGGCTCACCGGCTTTGGCGCCCTGCCCGAGGTTCTCGATCTTGGGGGCGAAGGGCAGTGCGGCGCCGAAGTTGGGCCCGGGCGTGATGTCGAGCGCGCCCAGGAAGGTGCGGGGCGTCGCGCCCAGGTTGGTGAACTGCCCGCCGGCATAGACCAGCGCCCCCGACGCCGTCAGCGATGACACCGCCCCGGTGGCGTTCGGGTCCCAGGGGGTGAGCGCGCCCGTCCTGGCGTCGACGGCGGCCAGGTTGTTGCGGACGTCGTCCTTCACCTTGTCGAACGTTCCGCCGAAGTAGACCCGCGAGTTGTCCTCCGAGAGCGTGAGCGCGGAGACGACTCCGGAGGGGGCGGGGTTGAAGGTGGGATCGACCGAGCCGTCGCTGCGGACGGCGGCCAGCTTGTTGCGGGTCTGGCCACCGATGTTGTTGAAGTCACCCGCCACCCAGACCGTGGAGCCGTCTCTGGCCACCGCCAACTGCTTGACGGTGCCGCCCGACTGGGCCGACCAGATCACGGCGCCGTTCCCGTCGACGGCCGACAGGCCGCCCTTGCCGGCGGCGTAGACCCTCCCATCCGGAGCCATCCCCAGGGCCGACACCGCGTCGACCGGCGGCGACCAGGGCGAGAGCCGGCCACCGCCGCTGCCCTCGTTGACGACGGCCGCGAGGCCCGGCCGGGGCTGGCCGCCGACGGTGCTGAAGTCACCGGCGAAGTAGACCGTCGAGCCGTCGGGTGAGACGGCGATCGAGCGCACCGGGTTCGGGGCGTTGTTGTTGCCGGTGTCGGGATTCCAGTCGGCGTCGACCGTTCCCGTGGTCGGGCTGACTCGCGCGATGTGGTTGCGCGTCTGGGCCTTGGTGTTCCCCCGGGCGCCGAACTTGGTGAACTCACCGCCGACGTAGAGCCACGTGCCGGAGAGCGCCAGCGAGGTGACCGTGAACGACTTCGACGGCTGGTTCTGGGTGCCGACGATGGCGGGCTGGAAGTTCGTGTCGAGCGTGCCGTTGGACAGGATGTGGGCCAGGCCGTTGACCTGGACGTCGTTGAGTTTGGCGAAACTGCCGCCGACGAACCAGCCGCCCTTCCCGTCGGGTGCGGCGGCCATGAGCTGGCCGCTGTCGATCTTCGGGAACCCCGGCTGCGGGGCGCCGCTCTGGCCGTCGATCGCTCCGGCCAGTGCCGTCGTGGGGGCCAGCGAGGTGAACTCGCCGCCGACGTAGGCGACGTTGCCGTGGACGGCTGTCGTCCACACCCGGGCCGAGAACGGGCTCGGCGCCGGCAGACGCTCGGTGCCGTAGGTCGGGGTTGGGTTCTTGTTGATCGGGATGGTGAAGGCCGCGGCCGAGGCCGGGGCGGGCATCACCATCTCGGCAAGGACACCCAGGGTTGTGAGGACTCCGACCATTCGGCCGTGCTGCATTGTTCAGCCATCCTCCATGTCACGGACGAACATCCCGAGGATTCCCTCGTGGATCTTCGACTGCCGTGCCAGCACCCCAGTCATCCTGGCCTCGTCATAGCGGAACAACAGTTCCAGCCGGTACAGCAACCACAGCGCAGATTCGGTACCTGCCTCGACGTCGAGGTCACCGAGCAAGCTCGCGACGCGCTCCGAACAGCGGTCCACGGCGGCGGCAGGGGTCTGTCCCTCGAAGCGGCAGACGCCCTGGAAGAGGAAGTGCAGAAGGTCGAGCCCCGCCGGCGCAGCGGCGGCGCGCTCCCAGTCCCACAGATAGGTGGTGTCGCTCGCCCGGGCCATGTTCCACGGCGTGAAGTCGCCGTGCCAGGAGCCGAAGGCAATGTCGTCGCCGCCGTGGCGGCGCTCGATCCAGTCGACGGCCCGCTGCAGCACGTCCGAGGCCCCTTGCCGAGCAAGCCGCTCACGGACTCCGGCCCAGTAGGAGCTGTCGGCCAGACGGGCCGTGCTGCGGCCCCACAGCCCGGCGATCTCGGCGATCACCGCCATCGGCGGGTCGAGGATCTGGGCGGGATCGGGGCGGGCGGCGTTGGGAAGGGCGGAGGCGGCGATGAGCTCCAGGTCGCCCCAGGGCCCGGCGGCGACGAAGGCGGGCGGCGTGAAGCTGACGGGCCTGGCGGTCGCCAGGTCGGCCAGGACCCGGGCCTCGTTGCGGACGAGACCGGCGGTGAGGTCGTTCCAGGCCGCCTTGACGTAGCCGACGACCGTGCCGTCGGAGGCCAGCACCTGGAGCACCGGCTTGCGGTTGAGCCGGGGCACACCGAGGATCACGGCCATCTCGAGGTCGCGCCGGCCGAACATCTCCCGAAGGTGCTCGGTGAGGAGGTGCTGGGGCCGCTCGGCGGGGGAGAGCGCCGGGTCGACGAACACGTCGACCCGATCGGCGACTCGCTGCGTCAGCCCGACCTTCAGGCCGGCGCCCAGGCCGGCCCGGGCCAGCCGGGCCTTCTTCGATGTGGCGTCGTGATTGCGAGCTAGGGCGGCGGCCGCCGCTCGGGGCGACCCCAAGGGCACGAGCAGCCTGGCGTTGGCCGCCCGGGGGAGGGCCAGGTAGGCCTCCGCCCGCTCGTAACCTGCCGGCGCGGGCTGGCCCGGCCGGCGGGCCGCGACAGGCCCCCCGGAGCCGAAGAGGAGTCGACAGGCCCAGTCGAGGCCGGCTGTCGGAGGGGTCTCCTCAGCCACGGGGCTCGCCTGGGCTGCCGTCACGACCAGCCTTCTGGGGCGTCGCCTGCCCGACCCCAGGTGGTCAGATCATTGCCGGTCACCGGGCCGTGTCCGTTGCCGTTCCCATTGCCGTTGCTGTGGCCGTTGCCGTTGCCATTGCCGTTGGCCCCGGCCAGGGCGGGAACCCGCTCCGTCAGCGACTCGCTCACCACGTAGGCCCGGGACTTGGGCGGCGCCTGCACCTCGGCGGGCTCGTCGGGGTCGACAATCTCCCGAGAGGCCAGGGCGAAGGCGATCAGGAAGACGTGCACCTGCATGTGCAGCCACCCGTAGAACGGCATGATGATCAGGCCGACCAGCAGGGCGATGTGACACCACAGCGCGGCGCTGGTCTTGGCCCTCCGGGTCCGCATCACGGCGTAGGCGACGAACGAGACGAAGAAGAACGCCCCCGGGAAGCCGTGAGAGAAGAACACCAGCCAGAACTGCCCCTGGGTGCCCACCGGCGGCAGGTTGGGGTTCCGCTGCGAGGGGCGGGGCGCGCCGTACCCCATCATCGGTGACTTGGCGACCGAGTCCTTCGCCTCGTTGTAGAGCAGCGCCCGGCCGGAGTTCGAGTGCGCGACCTTCGCCCGGTCGGAGATCAGCTTCCCGGTCGGGCCGAAGTTGAACAGGAGGTAGCCGACGATGGCCACCGCACAGATGATCT
>JAICGL010000412.1 GCA_025923175.1 Acidimicrobiia bacterium | reverse complement strand
GGTCAAGGCAGCGCTCAAGCTGGTGGTGCTCACCGCCGTGGCGTGGCCCGGCGTGGCCCACATCGGTGCGGCCCTCGGCGGAGGCAGCCGGATGGCCAGCGGTCACGTCTTGAGCGTGGCGGCGTCGGCGACACTGAACCTCATTCGGTCCACCGCCCTGGCCGGACTGGTGCTGGCCGCCCTCGACTACGGCTTCCAGCGCCGCCGGGTTCGCAAGTCCGTGATGATGACCCGCCAGGAGGTCAGGGACGAGTACCGCCAGTCGGAAGGCGATCCGATGACCCGGTCCCGGATCCGCCAGCGGCAGGTGGAGATGAGCCGGAACCGGATGATGGCCGCCGTCGCCGTTTCCTCGGTGGTGGTCGTCAACCCCACCCACATCGCCGTCGCGCTGGAATACCGGCCGGAACTCGGCGCGCCCAGGGTGGTGGCCAAGGGCCAGGGCTTCATCGCGGCCCGTATCCGGGAGGAGGCCGAGAAGCACAACGTCCCCGTCGTGCGCGACGTCCCACTGGCCCGTACCCTGCACGCCGCCTGCAAGCTGGGCCAGGCCATCCCGGCCGACCTCTACGAGGCCGTGGCCCGCCTGCTGGCCTTCGTCTTCAACCTCAAGCGGGCCGGATAGCGGAAGAAGACGAAGAGTGTGGTTGTTTGGAAGGTCGAGATGAACACGACAGGCAGCTCCCAGTACATCATCGACGTCTCCGAGGCCACCTTCACCGCTGATGTCATCGACCGTTCGCACGACGTCCCCGTCGTCGTGGACTTCTGGGCCGGCTGGTGCGGGCCCTGCAAGGCCCTCGGCCCGCTCCTGGAACGGCTGGCCGAGGAGGCCAACGGGGCCTGGATCCTGGCCAAGGTCGACGTCGATGCCAACCCCCAGCTCGCGGCTGCATTCGGCATCCAGGGGATACCGGCCGTCCGGGCCTTCAAGGGCGGCCGCGAGATCGCCGAGTTCACCGGCGCGCTTCCCGAGCCCAACGTCCGGGAGTGGCTCACCCAGCTGGGCCCGAGCCAGGCCGACATCGCCTACGACGAGGGAGTCGCCCTCGAGGCCGAGGGTCAGTTCGACGCCGCCGCCGAACGGTACCGCCGCGCCCTGGCCGAGGCGCCTGCTCACACCGAAGCCGCCGCTGCTCTCAACCGGGTGGAACTGGCCCAGCGGGCCTCCGGCCTCGACCGCTCCGATCTCGAGCAGCGGGCCGGAGCCGGCGACATCGACGCGATCCTCGATCTTGCCGATCTCGAAGCTCAGTCCCGCGACTTCGCCGCCGCCTTCGGCCGCCTCGTCGATGCTCTGCGCCAGACGAAGGGCGACGACCGGGAACGGATCCGTCAGCGGCTGGTCGCCCTCCTCGACGTCCCCCCGCCCGACGACCCCCGGGTCAGCGCCGCCCGGCGTGCCATGGCCAGCGCCCTGTTCTGAGCACAGGCGTATCGCCGTCGGCCAGAATGGCCGCCATGCTGCTCGACGGGTTCAACCACGTAGCGGTGCTCACCGCCGACACCGACCGGCTGATCGCCTTCTACACCGAGATGTTCGGCGCCGAGGTCGACGGTGAGCTCCGCCCCGATGACGGAATGCGCCTGACATTCCTGAAGATCGGGACCTCGGCCGAGCTCAACGTCTTCGAGATCGCCGGGAACGGCGAAGCGGCCAGGCAGACGCCCATCTTCGGACGGGGCCGCCTCGATCACCTCGCCCTTCAGGCGGCGTCGATCGAGGCCTTCGACGAAATCCGCGACCGCCTCATGAAGCGGGGGGCGAGCGACGGTTTCGTGACCGACTTCGGCCCGGTCCTCAGTCTCTTCTTCCAGGACCCGGACGGCCTCGAAGCCGAGGTCTGCGTACCCAACCCCGATGCCCGACCGGGTGTGATGAACCCGCCCGGCACTCCAGCCGCGCGCTACCAATAAAGCCGCAGCCGACGCGACCGCGTCACGCTCGTTTGGACGACCGCAGGATCGAGCGGGCGCGGTCGGCGACCGGCGCATCGATGAACGTGCCGTCGGCCAGTTTCACGGCGCCTACGCCGGCCGCCATCGACTCCTCGAAGGCGTCGAGGACGTCTCGGGCCCAGGCGACCTCTTCGGCGTTGGGTGAGAAGGCTTCGCGGATTGCCGCCAGTTGCTGCGGGTGGATGGAGGCCTTTCCGCCGAAACCGAGGAGGCGGGCCCGTCGCGCCGACTCGGCGAGGCCGGCGTCGTCGTTGAGGACCAGCCACGGTCCGTCGATCGGCCTGGCCCGGCCGGCCACCGCACAGGCCAGCACGAGCCGGGATCGGGCCATCAGCAACTCGAGGCCTTCCTGCGTCGGGACAACCCCGAGTTCCGCCGACAGGTCGGCCGGACCGAGGACCAACGTGGCGACGCGCGGCGAAGCGCCCGCGATACGGACCGCGTCCTCGATGCCTCGCGCCGTCTCCACCAGGGGCAGGATGCTCGCCTCAGATCCGGCCGTGACCAACAGCTCCTCGAGTCGGCGGATCTGATCGGGCGAATCCGACTTGGGCAGCATCACGGCGTCGACGACGCGCCAGCACGACCGCAGCGCCTCGATGTCGGCCGCCAGAGCGTCGGGGTCCTCCATCCCGTTCACCCGGACCGCAACGCTGCAATCAGGACGAAGCTCTCGGAGGAGGTCGCTTGTCAGCTGGCGGGCGGTGGCCTTCTGGACCGGAGCGACGGCGTCCTCGAAGTCGATGATGACGGCGTCGACGCCGAGATCAACGGCCTTCTGGACGCGCTCGGGGCGGTCGCCCGGCACGAAGAGCGGATCGATGAGTGGCAGCACGCCGCCGATCGTACCGACCGGCAGGCACTCAGTTCGGAGTCGCCGGCGCCGATCAGGCAAGCGTCGAGCCGCCAGGAAGGCTGGCAACGAGTGAGTCCACGGACGGCGACCGCAACCCGAGGTCGCACTTGCGAAGTACCCGGCTGAGCCAGATCGGCGTTCCCGCCGCCGTCGTCGCGATCGTCGTGATGATGGTCGTGCCGCTGCCGACGGTGCTGCTCGACCTGCTGCTCGTCTGCAACCTGGCCGGCGCCACCGTCATCTTGCTCGTCAGCATGCAAGTGCGGCGCGCGCTGGACTTCTCGATCTTCCCGTCGCTGCTGCTCATCGCCACGCTGTTCCGGCTGGCGCTCAACGTGAGCTCCACCCGGCTCGTCCTCCTCCACGGCGACGCCGGCAAGGTCATCGAGAGCTTCGGGCACTTCGTCGTCGGCGGTTCCGTCGTCGTCGGGCTCGTGATCTTCCTCATCCTTTCGGTGATCCAGTTCATCGTGATCACCAACGGCGCGGGGCGGGTCGCCGAGGTCGGCGCCCGGTTCACCCTCGACGCCATGCCCGGCAAGCAGATGGCCATCGACGCCGACCTCAACTCCGGCCTCATCAGCGAAGACGAGGCCCGCCGTCGCCGGCGGGAGGTGGCCGCCGAGGCCGACTTCTACGGGGCGATGGACGGCGCCAGCAAGTTCGTCAAGGGCGACGCCATCGCCGGCCTGCTCATCACGTTCATCAACCTGTTCGGCGGGTTCGTGATCGGAGTGGTGCAGCACCACCTGAGCATCAGCGAGGCGATCAACCGCTACAGCCTCCTGTCGGTGGGGGACGGGCTGGTGTCGCAGATCCCCGCCCTGCTCATCTCCATCGCCTCCGGTCTCGTCGTCACCCGCGCGGCCACCGAGGCCGACATGGGGACCGACCTGCTGGCCCAGCTGGGCCGCCAGGAGGGACAGCTCCGCCTGGCGGGCACCTGCATCGGCCTCATGGCCGTCGTGCCCGGCCTGCCCAAGGTTCCGTTCCTGGCGGTGGGGGCGGCCCTGTGGATCGCATCGGCCCGGGTGAAGGACGCCAACGCCGCCGAAGCTGCTGCGGCGGCGGCAGCCGCCTTGAGCAGCGCAACGGGCGGTGCGGCCGCGCCGGCGCCCGACACGCCGGAAGAGCTGGCCGCCACCATGCGGGTCGAGCCGCTGGAGCTCGAGATCGGCATCGGGCTCATGGACCTGGCGGACACGGCCCGTGGCGGCGACCTGCTCGACCGCGTCCGTGCGCTGCGCCGCAAGGTGGCCATGGAACTCGGCATCGTCATCCCTCCGGTGCGCACCCGCGACAACCTCGACCTGCCGCCGTCGGCGTACGCCATCCGTGTCCACGGTGTGGAGCTGGCCCGTGGTGAGGCGCCGGGCGGT
>JAICGL010000411.1 GCA_025923175.1 Acidimicrobiia bacterium | reverse complement strand
CGGTCCGGCCGATGGTGTTCTCGACCACCCCCGCGGCGGGTCCGGGTGAGATCGCCAAGATCAACCCCGCCGGTTCCGGTCGAACCGTGATCGCGGCCCCGCCCGGCGCGGGCGGGGCCACGACCTACCTCCTACCCGACCTTTCCCCCGACGGTTCAAAGGTCGTATTTGAGGAGTGCCGACAGAGCTCCTCCCCGCCGTTACCGGTGTGCTGGCTCATGGTCGTCAACATCGACGGCTCGGAAAAGCGTCGTGTCACAGAACCCGGCGGCGGCCTGTCGCCACGGTGGTCCCCGGATGGCCAACGCATCGTGTACTCCCCGACGGACAATGAAGGCACCCGCATCGTCGTGGTCAACGCCGATGGCTCGGGCAAGCGGATCCTCGCTGAAGGGGTTTACCCCGACTGGAGCCCGGACGGCTCGTCCATCGTGTTCGCCCGGGCACAGAAGGGGAAACCGTCCCGGGACGGTAGAAGCCTCGGAGGGGGACTCTTTGTCGTCCCTGCTGATGGGTCGAGGGCTGCCCGCCAACTGACCCACGACCTTCCCTGGGAGCCCGAGTACCCGACCTGGTCACCGGACGGGTCCACGATCGCTTTCCTGGCCAATACCGAGTCACCGGAGGGCATGACGATCCAGCTGGTCAACGGCGATGGAAGAGGGCTGCGTCGGGCGCCCCTCGCTCCGCACACGGGCCAGGGCCAGCCCTGGTATGGCCGTCCCGCCTGGTCGCCCGATAGTCACAGCATTGCCGTAGCCGAGTTCACGGACACCGGATCGCCGTACCCACTTTTCGTCCATGACCTCATGAATAAGACGTCCCGTCGCGTTATGGACGACGACGGTCAGTACCCTTCCTGGAGCTGAGGCCATCGCACACGAGAAGTGCCGGTACAGGATCAGTAGTGGCCCTCGCGTGTGCCAATTCCGACCCAGCGTTGGGCGTCCTCGGCGTCAAGCTCGGTCGTAATGACCGCCCATCGGCGGTTACACCTGCCCTCATGGCCTGACGGCCGAGGACAGAGGATCTCGACTATCCGATCCACTACTTCTTCGACCTCGGCGTCGCTCGAGGCGGACAAGAGCACATTCAGCTCCCAAAGTCGCTCCTCCATGCCTTCAGTTCAGTCGATCCAGAAGGCGACACCCAACTAGGGGGCAACGATCCTCGCCGGGCTCAAGGTGCCGTTCCAGTGCTTATCGGCCGCTCGAGGGGCCGGGACCGCGCCCGGCATACCGTGCGGTCATGATCAAACTCGTGTTAGGCGAGTTGGATGACGGCGAACCGATGGTTACGGCGTACCTGACTTAGCGGTGGCGACGGTACGAATCCACTTGTTCCGGCAGAATCTGTGCGTGCGCCGTGGTCTTAGAGCTCGCCGCCCTGATGTCGGATGCGGCGCCGTGGTACGAACGCGAGAAGCCTGGCAACGCGTTGTTGGCGGTCATGTGCTTCGGATTGGCGGTCATGGTGGCCAACCTCGGCTGCTCCACCTCGATGACCAGAGGCGGGCGGCCCGGCGCGAGACCCCGTTAGTTGTGGTCGGGTGGTTCTATCTCGCCCTCGGCGCCGGCTTCGCCGCCTGGGGCTTGCTCGTGGCGTGGTCCGTCCATCCGACGCTCGCCGTTGCCCTGACGGCCGGCTCATCCTGGGGGTGGCGCACGGTCTGGCGGTGGAGGGTCAGGCGGCTTGCCCGGCGCCGAGGCGCTCTTGAAGTGCCGATCTCGTGCTATTTCCCGGGAAGTGGCCGCACCCACGTCGCTCGGCAGTTCCAACTGTCCTGCCGTGCGGGAACCCAACGAAACTCGACTGGCTCGCCGGCCTCGAGTGATCGGTAGCCGGCACCTTCGATGTCGGAGAAATGGAACCACACGTCGTCTGGGGTCATCTCCGACTCGATGCCGCCCCAGCCTTTCTCAGCCCGATAAAACTTGACTACACCACGGGCCAAGCTGCCTGCTTGCTCGCGTTGGGTTTCGGGGCCACCTCCTAGAGCGTCCATCGCCTCAGTTTGCCGGATCGCACGCCCCCAACCGTCCGGCCACCGCCCGCTTCTGTGCTCACCGCCTGCGGTCTGGGTTCTGTGAGCGAACCGCGCCAGGCGCGGAAAGTCGCTCACGGAATGATCGGCCGAGGGAGCGCATCCGTGCCGATTCAGCTCGGCTGAAGGTCGCTGATCGGCTGCCATTGCGCTTTCCCTACTACCGGTGCTGCGCTACTCAGGATTGGGACAGGATGGGTGCTCCGAAGGCCTTGGTGGGAGGGGCCATGCGATTGCTCAGGATCGGAGCCGACGAGGCAACTCGGTTGGGGCAGCACTGGATGGGCCCCGAGCACACGCTGCTTGGCGTCCTGCGGGGCGACCCGGACGACGTGGCCCGACGGGCGCTGGAGCAGGCCGGCGTCGACGCTGCCATGGTCGAGGGGTGGATCATCCGGATGGCGACTGACACGGAGACGGAGAGAACGGGGGTCACGCCCAATCCGAGGTGGCAAACGATCCACGGTCGGGCCGAAGGCATCGCGGCCGGGCTCGGAGCCGAAGAGACCGGGAGTGTCCACTTCCTCCTCGCCGTCCTCTGGGACAACCGGCGATGGTGGCTCACCGAAATTCCCGGCGTCAGCCGGGAAGCGGTCGTGGCTGCCCTGGCCGAGCTCGGGGCCACCCTGCCGCGTGCGCCCCTTCCCGAGCTCGAGCGCAAGACCAACCTGACGCAGTACGTCGAGTTCCCCCGCATTGCCACTGACCAAGTTCTGAGGCTCCTGGCCGAACGACACCCCCCCGGCTCCGGCCCCACCTACGGCTTCAACTACAAGGACGACGAAACCGCCTGGGTCCGCGCCGAAGACGGCATTGACTTGCAGGGCATCGTGGATGAGGCGCTCGCTCAGGACCGAGACGCATAGCTCCTGGGCCGAGGCTCGCTTCAGGGTGTATCACGTTTTGTGATACGATCGGCTGGTGGCGAAGGCGATTTCTGTTCGGCTGGATGACGAGGCGCTGAAGGCGTTGAAGACGTTGGAGGCGGCGGGGATGTCTCGGTCGGAGGCCATTCGTGCGGCTCTTTTGGCGGCGGCCGGGCGGCTTCGGCAGCGGCAGGAGTTGGCGGCCGAGGTTGCTGCGTTGGAGGCAGACGAGCAGGACCGGCGGGAGATGCTCGAGGTCGCCGGGTTCATGGAAGCGCTTCGTGCTTCGGGGTGACGTTTACCGCTTCCGGCTCCCGAAGGGCGTCGGCCACGAACAGCACGGCGATCGATACGGCGTCGTGGTGCAAGCGAACGAGTTTCTTCCTCGTTCGGTGGTCATCGTCGCGCCCACGTCGCGCAGTGCTCGACCGGCGTCGTTTCGGCCCGAGATCGACATTGTGGGCGACCGAACGCGAGTCCTTGTCGAGCAAGTCGGAGCGGTTGACGCGCAACGACTCGGTGATCTGGTGGGGCGCGTGACGCCAGAGGAGATGTGGGGGATCGACGAGGCGCTCGCCACTGTCCTCGGGCTGGACTGAGGGCTGCGGGACGAGACGTGAGGCCTGTCGAGCGGCGAGACTGTTAGCCGTGGATGACGTCTCGTGGGGGATCGGGGCCGTCGGCTGCCGGGTCGACGTGTACGTGCGCGGGCGCATGCTTCCCCAGTCGACCGACTACTGGGACGGCAACTGGCTGGAGAGCGACATCGCCGTCGATGTCGGAGCGTTCCACGGCAAGATCGCCGCGGCCCTCCGTGTCGACGAACTCCAGCGCTTCAGGAAGGAACTGGAAGTTCTATACCTGACCGTGGCGGGGGCCGCTCATCTGGTGTCACTCGAGGAATGGATCACCCTCGAGGTGAAGGTCGACGCATGGGGTCATATCACTGTGAACGGCGAGGTCCAGGACCGGCCCGGGATGGGGAACCGCCTGCTCTTTCACATCGCGGAGCTCGACCAGACTGACCTCCCTCCGGTCATCGAGGGGCTGACGGCGATCGAGGCCGCGTATCCGATACTCGACCTTCCGGATTGACCGCATGCGACTGGGCATCGCCGATCACTTCGGCTGGGCCGTGGCCGTGACGGCGTCGGCGGACCACGAGGTCGTGGACCGGCGGCGGATCGAGCTGGTCGAGCCGGGGGTCACGGAAGGGCCGATCCACTACGAGAGCCGGCGGCTGGATGATGCCGGCACGGCCGAGCTGGTCGCGAAGGTGCGGGCGTCGGTGGTTCGGGCGACGTCAGCCGCGCTGGACGAGATCGCGACCGCG
>JAICGL010000410.1 GCA_025923175.1 Acidimicrobiia bacterium | reverse complement strand
AGCCCCGAGCACCTCGCCCGCCTCGGCATCGCCCACGCGCCCGGCGGTCGTGGCGTCTATCCCGGTCTGACGGTGGGCGAGAACCTCCGCCTGGCCATGTGGACGTTCCGATCTGACAAGGAACGCTGCGAAGAGGCCACCGAACGTGTCTTCGAGTTGTTCCCCATCCTGCGCGAGCGGGCAGGACAGTCCGCCGGGCTGCTCTCCGGTGGTCAGCAGCAGATGCTCGCGCTGGCCCAGGCGCTCGCACCTGATCCGCGGCTCCTGATCATCGACGAGCTGTCCCTGGGGCTCGCCCCGACGGTGGTGGAAGAGCTGCTTGACGTTGTAGCCCACCTGAAGGGCGGGGGGCTGACGACGATCCTCGTTGAGCAGTCCGTCACGGTGGCACTCCACGTGGCGAGCCGGGCAGTGTTCCTCGAGAAGGGAACGGTGCGCTTCTCCGGTGCCGCGGCTGATCTGGCCGAGCGCGACGACCTGCTCCGTTCGGTATTCCTCGAGGGTGGCGGGCGGCAGGTACGTTCGGCGCCGGTCGGGCATTCCGCCAACGGTTCCGGCTCCGACGGCCAGGACGGGCCGAGCGAGGTCCTCGCCTGCGACGACCTCTCCGTCCGCTTCGGAGGCCTCACCGCCGTCGACGGCGCCGGGCTGACCGTGCGGGAAGGCGAGATCGTCGGTCTCATCGGGCCCAACGGCGCAGGGAAGACGACACTCGTCGACGCCCTCTCCGGCTTCGTCCGGCCCGACGTCGGTCGTGTCCGCTTTGCCGGCGCCGATGTCACCGGTCTGGGCCCGCGGCTGCGGGCCCTCTCCGGCCTCGCCCGGTCCTTCCAGGACAGCCGGCTGTTTCCCGGCCTCACTGTCGGCGAGAGTCTGGCCGTAGCGTCCGAGCGCACGGCCGCGCCGCCCGGCCCCTTGTCGGCCGGGCTTCGGCTGCCGGGCTCGGGCCAGTTCGAGGCGACGGTGGGAGAGCGGGTGGAGACACTCCTGGCCGACCTGGGTCTCGAAGCCTGGCGCGACCGCTTTCCCGCCCAGCTCTCGACCGGCGTGCGACGGCTGGTCGAGCTCGGCTCGCTCCTCGCCCAGGAGCCTCGGGTGCTCCTGCTCGACGAACCGTCGGCCGGCCTTGCCGAGCCCGAGACGCAGGCGCTCGGCGGCCTGCTTCGCCGGGTGCGCGACCGCACCGGCTGCGCCATCGTGATCGTGGCTCACGACGTGCCGCTGCTGCTGGCCATCGCCGACCGGTTGGTGGCCATGGATCTCGGCCGCATCATCGCCGACGGCACGCCGGCCGACGTCGTCCGCCATCCCGCCGTCGTCAGCTCATATCTGGGTAGCGCCGCCACCCGTGCCATGATCTCGCCATGACTGAATCATCGCTCAGTGGCCGGCTCTGCGAAGGACGGATCTGCGTCATCACCGGCGCCGGGCGGGGCATCGGGCGTGAGTACGCCCTGATGCTCGCCGCCCATGGCGCGCACGTTGTCGTCAACGACCTCGGAGGCGACAGGACAGGCTCGGGCCCGGATCCCTCGGAGACTAGCGCCGGTCCGGCCCAGCAGGTAGTTGACGAGATCACCGCCGCCGGTGGGGCGGCAGTGGCCAACACCGACAACATCGCAACCTGGGACGGCGCCAAGGCCTTGGTGGATCAGGCCGTCGAGGTCTTCGGCGGCCTCGACGTCGTGGTCAACAACGCCGGCATCCTGCGGGACCGGATGCTGGTGAACATGAGCGAGGACGAGTGGGACTCGGTCATCGCTGTCCACCTCAAGGGCACCTTCGCCGTGTGCCGCCACGCCGCCGCGTACTGGCGTGACCGCAGCAAGGCGGGGGAGACGAATGACGCCCGGATCATCAACACGACCTCTGTGTCGGGTCTCTACTGCAATATCGGCCAAGCCAACTACGGCGCCGCCAAAGCGGGTATCGCCGCCTTCACGATCATCGCCGCCCGCGAGCTGGGCCGTTACGGCGTCACCGTCAATGCGATCGCCCCTGGCGCCCTCACCCGCATGACCGAAGACCTCCCTATCCCCGACGAGGTCAAGGCGGCACTCGACCCCCGCTGGGTCGCCCCGGTCTGTGTCTGGCTGGCGTCGACGATGTCGGCCGACGTCACCGAACAGATCGTCGAGGTGTCGGGCACCAACTTCGCGATCGCCGAAGGGTGGCACCGCGGCCCGGCCACCACGCCCGTCGCCGAGCCGGCCGAGGTCGACGCCGCCGTCCGCAAGCTGCTGGCGGGTTCCCGACCCCACATGACGTTCGCCGAGACGACCAACCAGCAGAAGAGAAGCTAGAGCCGCCCCAGCACGCGTTCGACGGTGATCTCGAGCGCCACCCGGTTCGGGTTCTCGCCCGGCTGGCGGTAGCGGGTGCCATAGGCGGCCACGGCGGCGGCCACCCGGTCGGGATCGTCGGTCACGGCGGCCGGCCCCTCGAGCGACAGCCATCGGCGGCCGTCCACCTGTGCGACGGCGGCCCGCCCGCCCCGGGCAGCGTTCACTGCCTTTTGCGTTCCGGCGTTGGTGATGATGCGGACCAAACGGAGCGCCGGATCGAAGGTGAACCCCACGGCCACCACGTGCGGGCGGCCGTCAATACCGAGCGTCGTCAGGGTGGCCAGGTGCCGGTCGGCGAGGAAGGCGAGGACCTCATCCGGGAGCGCGGCCGGGTCAAAGCCCATCTTGCGCGGCGTCAGTCTGCGGAGTGGAGTTGCCCGAGGCCGCCGTCGAGGAGGTCGAGCGCCTCCTTCGTCAGTTCGATGACGTCGCCCTCGCAGCCGGCAGTCAGCCAGATGGTGAAGGCGACCCGCATGGCCGCCAGCGCAGCGGCTGCCACGACGCCGGGCCGCAGGTCCTTAACCGGATCGACCCCGAGGCGGTCGGCCACCATCTCCTGCATGGCTTCTTCCCAGAGCTTCTGGTGGACCAGGCTGCGCGCTTGCAGCGACGGCGTATCGCGCATGAGCCGGGCCCGGAGGATCACCTTGTCCTTACGCTCTTCGAAGTCGGTCGTGAGCGACAGGACAGCGTTGCGGAGCGCGGTGACGATCGGTTCGTCCTTGGGACGGGCGGCCATCGCCTCTCGCAGCCTGGCGAGCTGTACGAAGTGGTCGGCGAGGAGGACGTCTTCCTTCGAAGCGAAGTAACGGAAGAACGTGCGCCGCGACACGTCGGCCTCGGCCGCGATGTCATCGACCGTCACGTTGTCGAAGCCCCGTTCTCCGAAGAGACGGTAGGCGGCGGCCTCCAGTTCCGAGGCCGTCAACGCCTTCCGGCGCTCACGGAGCCCGGGGCGGGGACGGTCCCCGCCGTCGTCGGGCGCGGCTTTGTTTTCCAGAATTTTGACGGGCATCCAGGTCACCGTATGCCACGGTGGCACCCTGTGTAAATCAGACTGAGAGGCGGCTGAAGCGGCACGACGCCTAACCTGCCGCGCGATGGAGATGCTGCGCGCGCCAGGCCTCGTCGTGGAACGGCCCTTGGAGCTGTCGGGCCAGTGGTTCGCCGAGCTGTGCCTGTGGCTGCGGGCGCCCTTCGGTGAGCTCGGCCCCCTGGGCTGGCCGATGGTCCTGATCCCCGAGATCATCGACTCCCGATACCGGCTCGGCGACGACGCGGTCCAGGTCTACCAGCGGGTGGAGTGGAACCGGCCGGTGCCCCGCCAGGAGTTCAATGCCTCCGGTCGCGTCGAGTGGCTGTCGAGCCGGGAAGGGTCGATCGAAACCGGCGTCGTCACCGAGGCCCGCCTCGACGACGAGCGGATCGCCGAGAGCCTGCTGGTGGCCCGGATGGCCGGAGACCTCGAGTCGTACGGCACCCGGGCGCTGCCGCCCCGGCCGACGATCGACGAAGCGTCCCTGTATCGCCGGAAGACTCTGGTGGTCGACGAAGCCACGATCCGCCATTTCGCCGCCCTGGCCGGTACGCGCGCTCCCGTCCACGTCGATGAGCGCTACGCCTGGGCGCGGGGTTACCCGACGATCCTCGTCCAGGGGCTCCTCCTCTTCATGACCCAGCTCTTCTACGCCGGGGTCGGGCCGACGGGGCGGGGGGAGATGTGGTTCCGGCGCACGGTGCCGGCCGGAAGCCTCCTGGAGTCCTGCCAGAGCACCGACGACCCCACGTTGTGGGCGCTCCGGCTCGTAGGCGGCGGGGCCGTCGCCGCCGTTGCCCGCATCTCTGCCTGACGCGGGGCCCTAACATGCCCGCCCATGAGTACCGACAGCATCCAGGGT
>JAICGL010000409.1 GCA_025923175.1 Acidimicrobiia bacterium | reverse complement strand
GGTGTCCCAGGCCGGGTCGACGTCGCCCAGGGTCGTCTGGCCCTCGACGGGCCGGGCGGCGGCCGGTCGGCGACGGCGCACCGGGTCGAACCGGACACCACCCCGGGACGACTCGGCCAGGCGGGCTTCGAGCTCGTCCATCACGGCGGGGTCGGGAACGAGGTCGGCCAGGGCCGGAAGCTTGTCGAGCGACTCCAGTCCGAGCCGCTCGAGGAACAGCCGGGTCGTGCCGTACTGGATGGGGTGGCCGACGCCCTCCGTCCGGCCGACCTCCTCGATGTAGCCCCGGTCGAGCAGGCTGCGAACGACGCCGTCGACGTCGACGCCCCGCACCGCCGAAAGCTGGGAGCGGGTCACCGGCTGCTTGTAGGCAATGACCGCCAGCGTCTCCAGCGCGGCGTTCGACAGCCGGGCGTGGCGGCCCTCAAGGAGGTAGCGCTCAACGTAGGGGGCCAGATCTGGGTGGGTCTGGAACCGGTAGCCGCCGGCCACCTTGGCCAGGATGAACCCCCGTCCGGAGCACTCCGCCGCCAGGATGGCGCACAGCCCTTCCACCTCGGCCACCGGCCGCTCGATGAGCTGGGCCAGCATCTGCGGCTCGACCGGCTCTGTGGCCGCCATGAGCACCGCCTCGATGGCCCGCATCCACTCGTCCGGCTGCCGTGGCGGCTCCGGCTCGGGTGTGGACCTGGGCGGCGGTTCCGGTGCCGCCGCTTCGGGCGCCTCGGTTTCGGGGGCCGCAAGGTTGACCGGCGCTTCCGGAGTTTCCTCGGTCGAGCCCTCCGGGGTGGGGTACTCCCAGTCGTCGTCTTCGATGAACTCGTCACTCATGGGAGTGCCGGTTCCTCCCAGGTTGGGCCCGGGGGCTCGGGGGTGTCCCCCGGAAACACAGCTACTTCGTCGGGCGGCTCCTCGGGCGGGGCGGCACGGACGACCAGGTCGCCGAAGGCGTCGATCTGTTCGATCTCGACCAGCCCCCGCTTGAACAGCTCCAGGACGGCGAGGAAGCGGACGATGTACTCCAGCCGGTCGGCCGGCTCCTCCGTGTTGAGGTCGAAGAGGGAGAGCTGCTCGCTACGGCCGAGGGCGCCCATGACGCGTTCGATGGCGTCGCTGACGCTGGCCCGGATCGGGGTCACGTGGTACAGGTCGACGACCGGCCGGGGGGCCAGCGCCCGGAACAACGCCACCCGCAGCTGGTCGGCGTCGACCGATTCCAGCGGGTCGATGTCGACCGACGCCAGGGGCTCCTCGGGGCCCATCCGCCGGGGGGCGCAGCGGTCGGCGGCCTGGATCAGTGCATTGAGGATCTTGGCCGCTTCCCGGAACGTCCGGCCCTGGAGAAGGCGGGCCAGGAGGAGGTCCCGGTCCTCCGGGACGGGCAGCTCGTCGGGGACCTCGTCGTCATCCTCGATCAGCAGGTACCGGGTCTTGAGCTCGACCAGGGTGGCGGCCAGCAGCAGGAACTCGGTGGACGTGTCGAGGTCGGGGGGCTCGGCGCCCGACGCCACAGCTGCTTTGGCTTCGGCGAGGAAAGCCTCGACGAGCGATGCCAGGCACAGCCCGAACACGTCGAGCTCCTGGCGGGAGACGAGCTGGGTGAGCAGCTCGAGGTCGCCCTCGAAAACGGGCGTGTGAACCTCGTACGGCACGGATCCCGAGGCTACCCGGTCAGGTGGCCCAGGAACGCGAATGCAGCCGCACGCGACGATCGGGCGGGAAGGCTGCTCGCGGTCAGCCTTTCCCGCCCGATCGTCCGAGCGACTGCAGCAGGGGTCTAGCTACCTCCGGTGGCGGAGGCCGGTCCCAGCGTCGATACCGGCCACGGAGATGTGGTTACTTGTGCAGCTTGCGTCGAGCGACGCTGCCCGTCTCCCCTGACCCGGCAGCGGTACCGGGTGCAGGTTCGTCAGGCGGCAGTGGCGCCGTCGCTCGACACAGGACCAGTGGAGAAGAAAGGAGTTGGATGCGGAACGGGCTGTGATCCCCCAGTTGGTGACTGACGACCATTTCCTGTTCACGAAGATCATGATGCCAGCGGCATCTGACAACGCCGCGGCGGTCACGTTGCGGATCCATGACGATTTGGCCGTCCGATGACAAAACTGCGACGGCGAAATCAGTCGTTGTCGGCGGCTACCAGGGCGTTTACGACCGGAGCGGGCAGCAACAGGGGGTCGAGCCGGGCCGGGTCGTGGTGGGCGGTGGCCCAGTGGGCCACCTCGGCCCGGCCGCCGGCCAGCTGGATCATGTCGGCGCCGAGCTCGGGATGCCGCAGGTAGAGAGCGATGCGGCGGCGCATGCCCGCCTGTTCCTCCCAGTCGGCCACGGCCCCGTCGGTGGCCCGTCCGAAGAACGTGGCCAGCACCCGGCCGAAGACCCCGAGGCCCGAGGCGAGCTTGCCGATGTCGTGAAGCAGGGCGCAGGCCAGCCACCGGGTGTCGCCGGCGTGCGGGCCGCCGGCCAGGGCGGCCTCGACCTGGCGGGCGACGCCGGCGCTGTGGCGCTGATCGTGGCCGGGCTGGCGGGCCCACAGAGTGAACTCGCCGGGCTCCAGCACCGACTCGACCCAGGCCCGGTCGGCCGGCGACGGGCCGCCCGGCCGCAGCGCTCCGAAGAACCGCCGGGCCAGATGGCCCCAGGACTGCGCCTTCACTTGACCAGAAAGCCGCAGAGATCGTTGAGGAAGGGCCTGAGAATGGTGCCGAAGAAGTCGAAGTAGAACAGCCCGAGGAACAGCACCAGGAACCCGTAGGGCCGGAACCTCCAGTACGTCTGGAGGTGACGGGCGGGCAGGACTCGTTCGATGAGCGAGGCGCCATCGAGCGGCGGGATCGGCAAGAGGTTGAACAGGCCGAGGAGCAGATTCACCACCGCGAAGCTGGCCAGGATGTCGGCGGTGAGGCTGGCTTCGGGGCTGATGAAGCTGAAATTGCGGGTCTGGCAGTACTCCGGGCTGGCACCGGCCAACATGATCCTGGCCGGGATCGCCGCAGCGAGCATCAAGCTGAAGTTCGTCAGCGGGCCGGCAAGGCCGACCCAGAGCATCTGCCGCCGGGGGTTGCGCAGCCGGGCGGGGTTGACGGGGACGGGCTTGGCCCACCCGATCACCGGCAGATTGGCCAGCACGGCCATGGCCGGGAGGATGATCGACCCGAGGGGGTCGATGTGAGGAATGGGGTTGAGGGTGAGTCGCCCGGCCCTTTTGGCCGTGTCGTCCCCGTATGCGTAGGCGACGACCCCGTGGCTGATCTCGTGGAGAATCACGGCCACCACAAGGCAGCCGTAGAAGATGAGGTGCTGCTTGGTCACCGCCGCGCTGATGCGCAGTTAATGCAGAGTCGGGCGGCCGGCTTGGCCTCTAGGCGGGCCTCAGGGATCTCGGAGCCGCAGTTCTCGCACGTGCCGTAGGTACCCCGGTCGAACTTCTCGAGGGCGTGCTCGACCTCGGTCAGGGTTTCCACCAGGGAGTTGGCCAGGGCCTCGACCTCGCCCCGCTCCGCCGTGACCTGCCCCGAGTCGGCGAACCCCTCGTCGAACGACAGGCCGGTGCCGAAATGACCCATCTGCTCGAGCTGCGCCGTGATCCGGGCGCGCTCTTCTTCAAGCTGGGCGCGTTGGGTCGCGTTGGTCACATCGGCCATGACCGGGCAGTCTAGGCCGAAGGACCCCCCGAGGGGACTGGCAGCTCCGCCGAAATTCGCAGCTTCGCCCGGGGGTGAGCCGCCTCGTACACGGCTCGCAGCCGGGTCTGTGTGACCTTCGTGTAGATCTGCGTGGTCGAGACGCTGGCGTGACCGAGGAGCTCCTGGACGACCCGGAGATCGGCGCCCCGGTCGACCATGTGGGTGGCACAAGAGTGGCGCAGGACGTGCGGCGAGAGCCGCCCCCCCAGCCCGGCCCGCAGCCCGTAGCCGGCGACGATCTTCCAGCAGCCCTGGCGGGTGAGGCGACCGCCGCGGGGGTTGAGGAACAGGGCGTCGGGGTCGGATCGGTCGCGCCGGGCGCGAGCCAGCACGGCCGCCCGGGCCGGCAGCCAGGCCTCGATGGCCGCAGCGGCGGTGTGGCCGACCGGGACGATCCGTTCCTTGGCCCCCTTGCCGAACGCCCGCAGGAACCCCTCCTCGAGATCGACGGCGCCGAGGTCAAGCCCCACGAGTTCCGAGATTCGCAGGCCGGTGCCGTAGAGCGTCTCGAGGATGGCCCGGTCGCGCCGCGCGGTCGGGTCGTCGCCGGTGACGGCGCCGAGGAGGGCCTCGACCTCCGG
>JAICGL010000408.1 GCA_025923175.1 Acidimicrobiia bacterium | reverse complement strand
ATGTAGTAGCCGACCTCGGGGGAGATCTCGACGGTCGACGCGTAGCGGATCATCTCGGTGACGACATCGGTGTTGATGACCGGCTTGATGTCGTCGATCGAGAGCCGGTTCGAGTTGTCGAACATGACTTCGACCTCGGTGTCACGGCTCATGTAGCCCATCGAGAGTTTGAACAGGAACCGGTCGAGCTGCGCCTCGGGGAGCGGGAACGTGCCGGCCAACTCCACCGGGTTCTGGGTGGCCAGGACGAGGAACGGGCGGGGCAGGTCGCGGGTGACGCCGTCGACCGACACCCGGCGCTCGGCCATGGCCTCGAGGAGGGCCGATTGCGTCTTCGGCGTGGCCCGGTTGATCTCGTCGGACAGCAGGACGTTGGTGAAGATCGGCCCCGGCCGGAACTCGAAGGTGCCCTGCTTCTGGTCGAGGATCGACGACCCGGTGATGTCGCCCGGCAGCATGTCGGGGGTGCACTGCACCCGGTTCGACGTGGCGTTGATCGACTGGGCGATGGCCCGGGCCAGCATCGACTTGCCGGTGCCGGGGACGTCCTCGAAGAGGATGTGGCCCTCGCAGAGGATGGCCACGAGAGCGAGCCGCACGACGTCGGTCTTGCCCTTGATCACCGACTCGATGTTGTCGACGATCGCTTCGAAGGCCGCCGAGAAGGCCATGGCGTCGATCGTCTCTGATGCAGTGTGCAGCGCCCTGGCCTTTCCGTTCGACGTGGCGTGTTCGAGTCTCTCCATAGTCATGGCAAGGGCGTCCTCGTAGAACGGACTAAAGGTGTGAAGATGCCGTTCTGCGGCGCGGGGGCATGATCCTGCTGGAAGTCGGCACAATTTAACAGCGTGTCGCAGGACAACTACCGCGCACCGCATCAAATCGGGACGTAATACCGCAGGTCAGGAAGTTTCTGCCTGGAAGAGGGGGACAACCCGCAGGTCAGGGCCCGGCCGGTAGGGTAGATGGGAATGGATGCCGTGATCTGGGAGGCCCGTCCCCAGCTCAACCGGCCGGTGATGGTTGCCGCCTTCGAGGGCTGGAACGACGCCGCCGACGCCGCCTCCGGAGCGGTCACCTGGCTTCGCCGCCGGCTCAAGGCGACCCAGATCGCCCGGATCGACCCCGAGGAGTTCTACGACTTCCAGTCGACGCGCCCCGAGGTCAGCCTCATCGAGGGGACGACCCGGAAGGTTTCCTGGCCGGCCAACGAGTGCTTCTCGGCGCATGTGGAGGAGGTCGGGCGCGACCTGGTGCTGTTCTCCGGTGTCGAGCCCAATCTCAAGTGGCGGACCTTCTGCACCACCGTCATCGGCCTCGCCCGGGAGACCGGCTGCGAGATGGTTGTGACGCTCGGCGCCCTGCTGGCCGACGTCCCCCACACCAGGCCGACACGCCTGACGGGGACTGCGGTCGACCCTGAGCTCATCGCCCGGCTGGGGTTGTCGCACTCGCGCTACGAGGGCCCGACCGGGATCGTGGGCGTGCTGCACGACTTCTGCCGCCAGGCGGGGATGCCGTCGGTGTCGCTGTGGGCGCCCGTCCCCCACTACGTGGCCAGCCCGCCCAACCCCAAGGCCACCCAGGCGTTGCTGGAACGCCTGAGTGAGGTGCTGGCCATCCCGATGGGCATGGGCGACCTGGCCGAAGCGGCGGTGGGCTGGGAGGCCCGGGTCAACGAGCTGGTCGGCTCAGACCCCGACATCGCCGCGTACGTGCGCCAGCTCGAAGAGCGCGACGACGACCAGATCGACGAGGGGAGCCTGCCCAGCGGCGACACCCTGGCCGCCGAGCTGGAGAAGTACCTGCGCGACCAGCGTCCTTCGGACTAGGGAGCTTCACCAGCCTCCCCCGAGAGGAACTAAACGGTCTCGAGAAGGCTGCCCTGGGTGACGACCTGCGGCTCGGCCGGGATGGTCGTCTTCTGGCGGAGGTCGACCTCGATCGACTCGACGAGCATCGCCTGAAGGCGGACCAGCTCCTCGGCGTCACGGCGACCACGCTGGTAGCCGAGGGCTGAGCCCATCATCCACCCGAAGGTGAACACGCCGGATGACACGAGGAAGAGCAGCCCCAACTCCACGCCAGCCTCCTTACTTGACCGACGTGAACATAAATCACACGTCAAGCATTCTCCGGCGGCTTGGGAGCCCCTCCGGGGTCGTCGGGAGCGGGAAGTCGCTCGGTCCTGAGGATGATTCCTGCCGGGTTCGCGACGCCCGGCCGGTTGACCCTCCGGCGGGTTACTGAACGCCGAACGGAGCCAGGATGGGGCGAGGGTCGGTGCCTGTCTGCGCCTGGACAGCGGTCAGGAAGTCGGACGGGCGGGAGACGGTGTAGGCCCGGTCGCGTGCGTAGCGGCGGATGGCGCAGTCGAGCGGGTCGTACCCGCCGAGCTGGTCGCCGAGCTTGGCCAGGGCCTGGGAACCACCGACGTAGACCGAGAGGTAGTAGGTGGAGCCATCGGATCGTCCCCAGTAGGCCATCGACTCGCCGAGGTGGCCGCGGCCGTAGGCCGGGAGGGGCCGGCTTCGCTGGTAGGCCAGCTGCCCGTCGACCCGGGACTGGCCGTAGTGGGCGAATGCCTCGTCGAGCCAGGGATCGCGGAACTGGTCGTTGCCGGCGAGGGCGTAGAACCACTGGTGGGCGACCTCGTGGACGAGGTGGACGGTGGACACCCCCGAGCCGAGAAAGATGTGGGTGGGGAACTCGATGCCCCCGGTCAGGCCAGCGGTCACGGCGACGGTCAGCCTGGGATAGGGATACTCGCCGAACCGGGCGGCGAGGTCGTCGAGGGCCTTGGCGTTGCGGGCTGCCAGTGCATTGGGGTCGCCGGCGGCGCCCTCAGCCACACCGACGATCACGGTGGTCTTTCCCGCCTGGGCTGACGCCTGCCCGAGGCGCATGGGCGCCACGGTGGCCGCCCAGTCCCGCACGGCCCGGGCCACGAAGCGGGTGGCCGGAGCGGGTGGCATGTACGAGGACGTGGGATCGGCGGGGGTCTCCTCGCCGGTGGCGAGGGTGGTGTAACCGGCGGGGGCGCTGACAGTGACGTCCCAGTCGGCGACCTCGCCGGCAGCGGCCTCGGCGTTGAGGTGGGTGGCCGGGCTCGTGTGCCAGCCGTCGCCCCGGATCCAGGACAGGGTCGGGATTACCGAGCCGAGCCGGACGCTCCGGCCGACGGTCGCCACCCGGTCGTTGATGGCGCCGGGCAGGGTAAGGCGGAACTCCAGTCGGGCGTCGACCGGCTGGCCGGCCGTGAACGTGCCGGGCAGGATCCAGATCGTTCCGGGACGCCCGGCGGCGGCGCCGCCCGCTTCGTACCGGCCGGTCGCCGGCTGGCCGGCCAGTTGCGCGGCGGTGATGTCGAGCCGGCCCCCGGCCCGCCCGATGCGGGGGGCGTTGGGCCAGAGCCGGAAGACGAGCCGGTCTGTGTCGGCGTCGGGCACGAAGCGAACCGAGACATCGCCGGTCACGAGCCGCTTGCCGGGTTCGACGTTGAGATGGACGGCGTAGCGAGGCCGATCCGGCCACGGCTCGGGGTACCCGGCCGGCATGTCGCAACCGGCCGGGCCACCAACCGTGCCGGCTGCAGCGCTGGTCGAAGTGGTTGTGGGCGTCGTTGTGGTCGCTTCGGGCGGTGCGGTCGTCGTCGTCGACGTCGGCGCGGCCGCCCGGTCGTTGCCGGAGCAGCCGGCGGTGACGAGAAGAAGCAGGAGGACTGCGGCGGCGAACCTGCGCACGACCGGAGCGTAAAGCCGGCCGGCTCCGGCGGGAGCGCCGGCTCCGGCGTTCATTTGCGACACCCGTCCGTCCAAAAAGAACGCCGGTCCAGTCGGGTCGCAGGCCTCGGCGTTCATTTGCGACACCGTCCGTCCAAAAAGAATGTCGGTCGGGGCGCTCGGTAGGTTGGGCGGGTGGCACGGACGGCGACGGCGGTGTGGCGGATCAGGCCTGAATTGGTGCTGGCAATGGCCGATCGGCTCGGGGAGCCGGTCGATCGGTATGTCAACGGGTCGCAGACCTGGTTCACGGAAACGCCGGGCGGAGTGGCGCTGGAGTGGCGGCTCCATCCGGTGGCCAAGTACGCGACGCCGAAGGGGATGACGCACAACGACGTGTGGGACGTGGTCGTCGAAGGCCTGATCGGCCACGTCCGGCTGCGACCCGAAGCTGTGTGGGACGGGCTCGAGTGCTTCGCCGCCTACGACGACGACATCGAGCCCGGAGCGCTGACGGCCGCCGTCACTCAGGAACTCGGCGTCGCCCCCGACGCCACCGGGCTCGT
>JAICGL010000407.1 GCA_025923175.1 Acidimicrobiia bacterium | reverse complement strand
TCACGTGGCTGAGGGCCGACTTGTCGACGCCGGAGTCGCGCAGCGCCTGCTCGAACGGCCCCTTGCAGGCCTCGAGGAGATCGGCCGTGAGCTCCTGGAACTTGGACCGGGTCAGCTTGGACTCGAGGTGCAGCGGGCCCTCGGGCGTGGCCGTCACGAACGGCAGGTTGATGGTGGTCTCCTGCGTGGCCGACAGCTCGATCTTGGCCTTCTCCGCCGCCTCCTTCAGGCGCTGGAGGGCCATCTTGTCCTTGCCCATGTCGATGCCGTGGGCGTTCTTGAACTCGACCACCAGCCAGTCGATGACGCGCTGGTCCCAGTCGTCGCCGCCGAGGTGGGTGTTCCCCGCCGTCGACTTGACCTCGAAGACGCCCTCGCCGATGTCGAGGACCGACACGTCGAACGTGCCGCCGCCGAGGTCGAAGACCAGGATCGTCTGGTCGGTCTCCTTGTCGAGCCCGTACGCCAGGGCGGCCGCGGTGGGCTCGTTGATGATGCGCAGCACCTCGAGGCCGGCGATCTGGCCGGCCTCCTTGGTCGCCTGGCGCTGGGCGTCGTCGAAGTAGGCCGGCACGGTGACGACGGCCTGGGTGACGGTGTCGCCGAGGTAGGCCTCTGCGTCCCGCTTGAGCTTCTGCAGCGTGCGGGCGGAGATCTCCTGGGAGGTGTACTTCTTGCCGTCGATCTCGATGTTCCAGCTGGTGCCCATCTCCCGCTTGACCGAGCGGATCGTCCGGTCGGCGTTCGTCACCGCCTGGCGCTTGGCCACCTCGCCGACCAGCACCTCGCCGGTCTTCGAGAAGGCGACGACGGAAGGGGTCGTACGGGCGCCTTCGGCGTTGGGGATGACAGTGGGCTCGCCACCTTCGAGCACCGAGACGACGGAGTTGGTGGTGCCGAGGTCGATGCCGACGGCCTTAGGCATGGGGGAGCCTCCAGTGATAGGGATGCGATAGAAAACTTGAGTACGAGAATATCAACTCTGCTGGGTAGCCTGCTATTCCAGCTACGATTTGGGCCGTTTTGGCGATCAGGGGAGGGTCATGCCGCTGCATCCACAGGCTCAGGCGGTCATCGAGGGCTGGGAGGCCATGGGGATGCCGCCCTTCGAGACGCTGAGCCTCGAAGAGGGCCGGCAGGTCATCGAGTCGGTCCGCAACTTCATGGTGCCGGTCGAGGAGGTCGTCTCAATCGAGGACCTGCCCTTCCCCGGCCCGGAGGGCGAGATCGGGCTCCGGATCTACCGGCCGGAGGGCGAGGGCCTGCTCCCGGCCGTCTTCTACTTCCACGGCGGGGGGTTCTCCTCCGGGAGCCTCGACCTGGTCGACCCGATCTGCCGCGTGCTGGCCAACCGGTCGGGCTGCATGGTGATCTCCATCGACTACCGCCTGGCCCCCGAGCACCCGTACCCGGCGGCGGTGACCGACGCCTACATCGCCATCTCCTGGGTCGGAGCCTACGGCGAGGGCTTCGGGGTCGACACGTCCCGCCTCGCCGTCGTCGGGGATAGTGCCGGCGCCACCATCGCAACGGCAGCGTGCATGCTCATCCGGGACAAGAGCCTGGGTGAGCCCGAGATCAAGCTCCAGTACCTCCTCTGCCCGGTGACCGACCTCGTGAAATTCGAGACCCCGTCGCACCAGGAGTTCGGCGAGGGCGGCCATGTCCTCACCACCGCCATGATGCGCCACTGGAAGGGCTACTACCTGAAGGGCCGCGAGGAAGGCATGCATTACGAGCCGTACTGCTCCCCCATCCGGGAGCAGAACCTCGGCAACCTTCCGCCCACCATCATCGTCACGGCGGAGTACGACCCGCTGCGCGACGAGGGCGAGGCCTACGGCCAGCTGCTGCTGATGAACGGAGTGATGGCCGAGGTCCGCCGCGAGGAAGGAATGATCCACAACTTCTTCTGGTTCGGCGGGGCGATCGACCGCGGCCGCGAGGTCCTCGAAGAAGTCGGCGCCGACCTCCGCAAGACCCTCTTCATCGGCTGACCCGCTCCCCGGAGCAGGCAGCGGGCGCGGGCCTCCGTGCTGGACCGGCGACACGCAGGGGGCTGTTGGGCCCGGTCACACGGGCCCCAACAGTCCCGGGTTGCGGGCTTGTCTGGACGCCCTGATCAGACTTGCCCGGTATCGGGGTGAAGAGCCCCGGCGAACACAAGTAGCGACACGACCGCACCTTTGGGGAGATTGCGCGCCTTCGCCCCGGATGAGCGTATGAACATCCTCGAAATGCTGACGAACTATCTAGACCGTCGATTGCAGCAGCCGGCGATTTGGGTCGTCCGAGCCAGTCGAGCCGATTGCGCCGCCGTTGGCCCCTTAGGAGGTGCTGGCACCGGTCTGGCTGAAAGGTCGGGTTCGGACCGTCCTTAAGACACAAACAGCCGCTTCCGAAGAACGGGCTGCCCCTCGCGAATCGAACTTTCGGTGGAAGGAAGCCCCGTGTTGGTGTATCGGCCCGTACGTGCCATGAAGAGCGCCGTTGTCGCGATCCTCGTCGCCTTGCAGCTGGCCCTCATCCTGGCCCTCGCACCCGCAGCCCGTGCCGACGGCAGCCTCGGGACGCTGTCGATCACAGCAAGCGCCAGCGCAGCCGAGCCGGCATCGCCCGCACGGACCGCCATCGTGTCGTTCTTCGTCGAACTGGTTCGTACCGGGCCCGGCACCGTCACCGTCGACTACGCCACCGCCGACGGGACGGCGGTTGCCGGCCTCGACTACCAGGCGAAGAGCGGGACGCTCACCTTCTCCGGCACAACCACCAGGCTGCCCGTCCCCGTCACGGTCAACTACGACCTCTTCGACGAACCGGTCGAGACGTTCGCGCTCCAGCTGAGCGGCGCCTTCAACGCCACCATCGCCGGCCCCGGCGGCACCCGGACGGGGACGATCACCGACGCCACCGCCAACCCCAAGATCAGCGTCGCCAACGCCTCGGTGGACGAGGGCGACGCCGGGACGTCGGCAGCCCGCTTCGTCGTGACGCTGTCGGCGCCGAGCGCCAACACCGTCACCGTCTCCGCCGCCACCGCCAACGGGACCGCCACCACCGCCGACAGCGACTACGCCGCGCTGGCGCCGACGACCGTGACATTCGACCCGGGCGACGTGGCCGAGATCGTGACGGTCAACGTCAACGGGGACACCAAGACCGAAGCCAACGAATCGTTCACCCTGAATCTGTCGAGTCCGTCGGGGGCGACGATCTCCGACACCCAGGCCGTCGGCACCATCGTCAACGACGACGCCCCGCCGTCGATCTCCATCGCCGACGCCACCCCGGTCACCGAAGGCCACGCCGGCACGGTCAACTCGTCGTTCACCGTCTCGCTGTCCCACCCCAGCACTTCGGCCGTCACCGTAAAGGCGTCGACCGGCGACGCCACCGCCACCGAAGCCGGCGACTACGCCGCCGTCGTGAACCAGACGGTGACCATCCCGGCCGGCTCGACGTCGCAGACGTTCACCGTCGCCGTGGACGGCGACACCACGAGCGAGGCCGACGAGACCTTCCTCGTCACGCTCTCCCTGCCGACCAACGCCACGCTGGGCGACGCCGTCGCCACCGGGACGATCACCGACGACGACGACGGCCCGAAGATCAGCGCGGGCGGCGGCGGCCCCGTCTCCGAAGGCGATGGCGTCGGCGGCACCGTCAACTTCACCGTCACGCTCGCGCAGCAGTCGGGTCAGACCGTCACCGTCGGCTACACCACCGTGGCCGGCACGGCCGAGACCCCCGAGGACTACGTCGCCGTCGCTGGCACGCTCGTCTTCAACCCCGGTGAAACCAGCCAGCCGGTCGACGTCACGCTCGTCGGCGACGTCGTCCGCGAACTGGCCGAGAACTTCTCGCTGCACCTCTTCAACGCCACCGGCGACGGCGTCATCGTCGCCGCCGACGCCACGGCCACCATCACCAACGACGACGGACCGCCGCTGGTCACGGTCAGCGTCAGCGACGCCTCGATCACCGAAGGCAACTCGGGCACCGCCGACGTGTTGGTCCCGGTGACAGTCACCGGCGCCCCGGTCTTCCCTGTCGCCGTGACGTGGTCGACCGCCGACGGTTCGGCCAACGCCGCGTCCGACTACACCGCCAGCTCCGGCGTGCTCGTCTTCACCGGTGCCGGCACCCTGAATGCCACCATCCCCGTGGCGGGCGACACGCTCGACGAAGTGGACGAAACCTTCACCGTCGACATCTCGTCGCTCACCAACGCCTCTATCAGTGACGGATCGGGGACCGTCACGATCACCGACAACGACGCTGCCCCGACGTTATC
>JAICGL010000406.1 GCA_025923175.1 Acidimicrobiia bacterium | reverse complement strand
CACGGACCGTTGCAATTTCCGCTGCCCGTATTGCATGCCGGCCGAGCTGGACGGCGAGGAGTTCACCTTCCTGCCTCGCTCGGAGATCCTCAGCTTCGAGGAGATTGAGCGGCTCTCCCGCCTGTTCCTGGACCTGGGGGTAGCGAAGATCCGCCTGACCGGCGGCGAGCCCCTCGTGCGGGCCCACCTGACCGACCTGGTGGAGCGCATCGCCGCTCTCGAGCCGGGGCTCGACCTCGCCATGACCACCAACGGGGCGCTGCTGACCCCGGTGGCCGAGGACCTGAAGAAGGCCGGGCTGACGCGGATCACCGTGAGCCTCGACAGCCTGGACCCCGAGGTCTTCACCGCCATGTGCGGCCGGGACAACGTCCACCCGGATGTCGTGCTCGAGGCCATCGACGCGGCGGCCGCCGCCGGCCTGACCCCGGTCAAGATCAACTGCGTCGTGCAGCGCGGCGTCAACGACCACACCATCGCCGACCTCGCCCGCCACTTCCGGGGGACGGGCCACGTCGTGCGGTTCATCGAGTTCATGGACGTCGGCACCCTCAACGGGTGGGACATGAGCCAGGTCGTCCCCGCCGCCGAGATCGTCGACCTGATCAGCGCCGAGGTGCCCCTCGAGCCGATCGGGGCCAACTACGTCGGCGAGGTGGCCAAGCGCTGGCGCTACACCGACGGGTCGGGCGAGATCGGGATCATCTCCTCGGTCAGCCAGCCCTTCTGCGGCGACTGCTCCCGGGCCCGGCTCTCCACCGAGGGCAAGCTGGTGACCTGCCTGTTCGCCGCCGACGGCCTCGATCTGCGGGGCCCCATGCGGGACGGTGCGTCGGACGACGACCTGAAGGAGCTCATCGCCGGCTGCTGGTCGCTCCGCCGGGACCGCTACTCCGAGCAGCGCTCCGCGCTGACCATCCGGCCCCGCAAGCGGGTCCAGATGTTCCAGGTGGGCGGCTAACCGACGAAGCCCGAGCGAAGCGAGGAATGGCTTCGTCGGAACAGAAGAAGGCGGCGCCGCAGGCGCCTCGATGTCGTCGAGTGGTCGGCCGGTAGGTCGAGCCGCATCACGTCGACCATTTCTCCGGCGGCGACGCCCTCACCGTCGGGCAGCAGCGCCAGCCCGTCCGACGCGGCCATGGCCGACAGGACGTTGGAGGCCTGACCTCCGGCGCTGGCGGCCGTCAGCTGCCCCGAGGTCTCGTCTCGGCGCAGCGTGACGCGGTCGAGGTGGAGCTTGCCGTCGACCCGGCGCCGCATGTCGTGCGCGGCGATCACCGGGGTCACCGGGCGGAAGCGCCGGCTGTGGCCCATCATCTGCAGCAGGGCCGGGCGGGCGAAGAGCTCGAAGCTGACGTGGGACGACACCGGGTTGCCCGGCAGGCCGAAGATCGGGACGCCACCGGGGAGCATCCCGAAGGCCAGCGGCTTGGCCGGCCGGATCGCGATCTGCCACCAGTTCATGTCGGCCATGCGGCTGAGGACGATCTTGATGACGTCGTAGTCGCCCATCGAGACCCCGCCGCTGGTCACGACGGCGTCGCAGCTGGAGGCGGCCTTCTCCAGCCGCTCGGTGATGACCGCCTCGTCGTCGACCCCGATGCCGAAGTCGACGGCCTCGCACCCGGCCTGCGTCACCAGGGCCATGAGCATCGGCCGGTTGGAGTCGCGGATCTGGCCGATGGCGAGCGGCTCGCCCGGCGGGACGAGCTCGTCACCCGTCGACATCACCGCCACCCGGGGCCGGCGCACCACGTTCACCGCCGAGTGCCCGAGACTGTTCACGACTCCGAGGTGGGCGGGGCCGAGGACACTCCCAGCCGGGAAGGCGGCATCGCCAACTGCGAGGTCGCCTCCGGCGGGGCGGATGTGGTCGCCGGGCCGGGCCTCCTTGCTGATGACGACGACATCGCGGTCGCCCTCGGTGGCGGTGTCCTCCACCATCACGATCGCATCGGCGCCTTCCGGGGTCGGCGCTCCCGTCATGATCCGGATCGCTTCCCCCGGCCCGACCGGCACCGAGGGCGCCTTCCCGGCCGGCAACTCGTCGACCACCCGGAGGCGGACGGGCGAGTCCGGCGTGGCCCCGGCGGTGTCGCCCGCCCGGACGGCGTAGCCGTCGACCCCGGTGTTGGCGAACGGTGGTATCGGCTCGGTGGCGGCGAGATCCTCGACGGTCACGAGCCCGAGCGCCTCGGCCAGCGCGACGCTGGTGGCGGGCAGCCTGGGGACGGTGGCGAGGATGCTGTTCTGGGCCTCTTCCAGCGGAATCATCGTCTTAGACGTTACTGAGCCCGCGCGCTGATTCGAACCTTTTGCCCTTAAAATCACTGTCCTCCGGTTCCCACCCTTTCGGTCGAAAACCGCGACCTCGGAGGGAACCGAGCGGATGGGCGTCGCACGGCGCTCGATCAGTCCGGGAGGGCCGATGCGGAGAACGTTCTTCATGCTGGCGGCGGCATTGCTGGCGTCATTACCGCCGGTCGTGGCGGGAGCGAGGAACGGAGATCCGGCCCCCACCGCCGGGCCGTCCCGCGCTGCCGATCCGATCACCACCTTCGGCCAACGGCTCGCCGCCGGCCGCACGCTGACCTTCCCGCTGCCTGACGTGCCCGGGCCGGCCTCCCTCTCGCCCGCCCTCCGCGCCCTTGTCGACGGTGCCGCCCCCGGCGCCCTGCTCGACCTCGTCGTCACCCTCGACCGGCCGGCCGGCACCGACATGACAGCCGCCCTGGCCCGCCTCGGTGTCTGGTCCCACACGTACGAGCACCTGCCGTCGGCTGCCGTACGCATCCCGGTGGCCCGGCTCCCAGAACTCCGCAACCTGCGCGGCGTCCTCGCCGTCTACGAGAACAAGCGGCTCCACCACTTCCTCAAGGAATCGGCCACGCTCAACAACACCGGCCACGCCTGGAACGATCTCGGTGTCACCGGGAAGGGCGTGACGGTCGCCGTCATCGACACCGGCGTCGACTTCACCCACCCCGACCTCGCCCCGGGCATGAAGGCCAACGTGAAGATCGCTGGCCTCGGGAGCGACCCGCTGCCCCTCACCGTCCCCATCGAGGGCCTTCCCAACTCCGACACCTCCTCGGGTCACGGCACTCACGTGGCGGGCGACGTCGCGGGCCGGGGCACCGCCTCGGACGGTGAGCAGAAGGGCATGGCCTACGGCGCCGATCTGGTCGGCATCGGGACGGGTGAGGGTCTCTCGATCTTCACGGCCCTCGAGGGCTTCGACTGGATGCTGGAGAACCGCGAGAAGTACGGCATCCGGGTCGTCAACAACTCCTACGGCACAGGCTTCGAGCCCTTCGACCCCATGCAGCCGGTCCACCTGGCCACCAAGCGGGCCGTCGACGCCGGCATCGTCGTCGTGTTCGCCAACGGCAACGACGGCGACGAGATGAGCATGAACCCCTATGCCGCCGCTCCCTGGGTGCTCCCGGTAGCCGCCGGTTCGAAGAGCGGGTCGGTCACCGACTTCAGCTCCGGCGGGATCGAGGCCGACACCGTCGGGATGAACTTTGCCCGCAACGAAGTCGTCGGCGAGGCCCGCAAGCCCCTGAGCATGGGCCTCTACCACCCGGCCATCACGGCGACGGGCGAGGACGTGGTCTCGACCCGGGCCAACGGCACGATCACGCCGGTGACGTCGGTGCCCGAAGACAAAGAGCGCGTCCCGCTCGAGCAGCTGCCGTACTACAGCACCCTGTCGGGCACCTCGATGGCGGCTCCCGAGGCGGCGGGCATCGTGGCGATGATCCTCGAGGCCAACCCGGCGCTGACGCCGGCCCAGGTGCGGAACGTGCTCCAGATCACCGGCCGGACGATCTCCGGTGTGCCCTTCTACAAGCAGGGCTACGGCTACGTCGACGCCTCCGCCGCCGTCTCACTGGCCCGCACCCTCAAGGGCCGCCCGGCCGGCGAGGTCCAGTCCGTGCTCGAGAGCCAGCAGGTGGCGCGTGACCAGCAGGTGCTCGACACCCTGGCCCACCCGACCCGCAGCTACGGCTACACCGAGCGGGCGCCGCTGGGCGCCGGCACGCTCCGCCACCCGATCGAGGTCGCTCCCGGGAGCGAGCGGGTCAAGGTCATCGCCAACGGCGGGTCCCTGCCCTTCGTCGGCCTGACGGCCTACGAGATCACCGTCAAGGACGCCAACGGCAAGGAGGTCGGGACGGCTACGGCCTCGGCCGCTTCGGGGACAACCACGCTCGACCTCGACCTGCGCAAGCTCGACGGCGACGAGACCAAGGCTGCCCAGCGCTTCTCCGAGCTCGCGTTCGGCACGT
>JAICGL010000405.1 GCA_025923175.1 Acidimicrobiia bacterium | reverse complement strand
GCTACCCGAGCCGGGCAGCCAATGCCTACCCCCACGCCTACGAGCAGGTGGTGCAGTTCTTCGAGGCGCCGATGGCCCCTGACCTGTGCGTGGTCCACAGCAGCGCCCACAACTACGAGGACCGGGGCGGGCACCGCGGTGAGCACGGTTCACTCGACGTCGTCCAGGCCCGGGCCCCGTTCGTGCTGGCCGGCCGGGGGGTGCGGGCCGACGGGCTGGTCGATCGAACCTGTCGCCTCGTCGACGTCGCTCCCACCCTGGCGCAGCTCCTCGGTCTCCCCCACCGCCTCGGCCGGGGCCTCAACGGCCTCCATCGGGCCGACGCCTACCTGGCCCGTCAGGACGGTCACCCCTTGACCGACCTGCTGATCCCCGGTGAGCGGCCGCGTCACGTCGTGGGCTTCCTGCTCGACGGGTGCAACCCCAACACGCTCTACCGGCTCGCCGAGTCGGGCCGGGCCCCCAACGTCGCCCGCCTCATGGCCATGGGCACGGCCTTCCGTCACGGCGCCATGGCCGGCATGCCCACGGTGACGCTGGCCAACCACACGTCGCTCATCACCGGGACGCTGCCCGGCCACCACCGGATCCTCCACAACGCCTGGTGGGACCGGCTCTCAGGCGAGCTGGTGACCACCAACTCGCCGGCCACCTGGCCGACGGCCATGACACGCCTCGCACCGGGCATCGAGACGATCTTCGAGGCGATCCGGGCGGCCGAACCGGCGGCATTCACCGCCGCCGTCAACGAACCGGCCGACCGGGGCGCCACGTTCTCCACCTTCGACTTCTTCCGCCGGGGTGAAATCCCGCCCTTCCCCGTCCCCGAGGATCTGCCCCACGTGTCGCTGGAGTTCGCCGGGCCCCTCGGCGACTACCGGTTCAACACCGTGATCGACCACATGGCGATGGAGCAGGCAGTCGGCCTCTGGCACGGCCACTTCCGGGGCGTCGACTACCCCGCTCCCCGGTTCTGCTGGGTGAGCTTCCAGCTGACCGACTGCGGCATGCATGCCGGCGGGCCGCGCTCCGCAGTCGCCGAAGCCGCCATCGCCGACACCGACGGCCGGATCGGCGCCATCCTCGACGCCGTCGAACACTCCGGCGCGCTGGCCGACACCGCCTTCGTGCTGCTGGCCGACCACGGCATGGAGGAGACCAACCCCGAGGTGCGAGGCGACTGGGACGCCGCCCTCGCCGCCGCCGGTGTCGCCTTCCGCGACGAGGGCCACGGCTTCGTCTACCTCGACCCGCCCTCTCGCTAGTCGGCGGGTCGTACCCGGTACCCGGCGTCCCGCAGGGTTGTCAGCACCTCGGCGAGGTGCTCGGGGTCGCGGGTCTCGAGGGTCATGTGCACCTCGACCTCATCGACGGCCAGGTGGACGCCGCTGCGGTGGTGCTCGATGTCGACGACGTTGAGGCCGAGGCCGGCCATCACTCCGGTCAGTCGGTGCAGTTCGCCGGGGCGGTCCTGGAGCGCGACGCGCAGGATCAGGTAGCGCCCGGCGGCGGTGAGGCCGTGGCGGATGACCCGGATCAGGAGCGTCGGGTCGATGTTGGCGCCGGAGAGAAGCAGGCAGGTCGGATCGCCGTCGTCGGCGGGCAGCTTGCGGGCCAGCGCCGCGGCCAGGGGAGCGGCTCCCGCCGGTTCGACCACCGCTTTCGTGCGCTCGAGCAGGACGAGCAGCGCCCGGGAGAGGTCCTCCTCGGAGACGGTCACGATCTCGTCGACGAGGACGCTCACGTGGGCCAGCGTGAGCTCCGACACCCGCTTGACGGCGATACCGTCGGCCATCGTGTCGATGCGGTCGAGCGCCACGGTCTCGCCCGCTTCCAGCGATGCCGACATCGAGGCGGCCCCCTCGGCCTCCACGCCGACGATCCTGATTCCCGGCCGGCGCGCCTTGAGAGCGGCGGCCACCCCGCTGATGAGCCCACCGCCGCCCACGGCCACGACCACGGTTCCGGCCTGGGGGGCCTGCTCCGCAAGCTCCAGGCCGATCGTCCCCTGCCCGGCGATCACGAGGGGGTCGTCGAAGGGCGCCACGAACCGGGCGCCGGTCTCGTCGGCGAAGGCGAAGGCATCGGCCAGGCAGTCGTCGAACACGCGTCCGCCGAGTACGACCTCGGCGCCATAGCTGCGGGTGGCCGCCACCTTGGGGAACGGTGCGGTGGCGGGCATGAAGATCGTCGACTTCACCCCGAGCAGTGAGGCGGCCAGGGCGACTCCCTGCGCATGGTTGCCGGCGCTGGCCGCCACCACGCCCGAGGCCCGCTCGGCCGGGTCGAGCCGGGCGATGCGGTTGTAGGCGCCCCGGATCTTGAACGACCCCGTCCGCTGGAGGTACTCGGCCTTGAGCAGAATGGGTCGCCCGGCCAACGCCGAAAGATGCTCCGAACTCTCCACCGGCGTGTGGCGGATGACCGCAGTGAGGAGACGCCGGGCGGCCTCGATGTCGTCGAGGTTGACGAGCGGGGGCGTCGAGGCAGCCAGGGCATCGATGCTATCGCCGGTACCATCGGCGCATCCCTCAACCACGACCGATCCGTGCGCGTCCGGCCCTCGGCCTCGCCGTGATCGCGGCGGTGATCATCGTCGCGGCGGTGGCGGTGTTCGCCGTCCTCAAGGACGACGGCGGAGAAAACGTCGGCCTCGAGGGCGCACCATGGCGAGCGAAAGCCATGAGCCGTTCCGCCGTGCCGCCGCCCTACGTCGCGGCCTGGGACCGGGCGCGCAACCGCGCCGACTGCGCGCTGCTCTTTCCCATCGACGGCGGGCCGGCGCTGCCAGGAGCGAAGCCCAGCGAAGAGAAGACTCCGGACGACAACGGCTGGGACATCTTCCTGACCAGCGACGCCGGCACCGTCGAGATTCTCGGCCTGTTCGGGAAGACGTCGAAGGCGGACCGGCCGACGTTCACCAGATCATGGGCGGACGGTTCGGTGGCCGAATACGGCGCCGATGTCGGAAACGGCGCTCCGGGCATCGACGACCCCAATTCGTCGCCGTTCGAAGCAGTGCTGACCCTGCCCGATCAGGCCTGCGCCTACCGGATCTACACGACGCTCGGGAAAGAGCACCTCGAGTACCTGTTCGGCCGCCTGCGGCTGATGCGGTCTTAGACCGAGACGCCTTCCCCGATCAGGCGACCGATCAGGTGGCTGGCCAGGCCGACGACTGCGGCGATGGCCACCATCCGGAGGCCGCCCCGCAGCGGGTTGCGGCCGGTGAGAACGGCGATGGCCGACCCGACCACGAACAGTGTGACGGCCGAGAGACCGATGGCGATAGCCAGCGGGGCGGCCCCCGACCCGAGCAGGAACGGCAGCACTGGGATCAGCGCACCGACGGCAAACGACCCGAACGACGACAGGGCCGCGACCCACGGAGAACCGAGGTCGCCCGGTCCCAGGCCGAGCTCCTCCCGCGTGAGCGTGTCGAGGGCGGTCTCCGGACGGCGCATGATCCGGTGTGCCAGCGCGTTGGCCTCGTCCTCCGAGAGCCCCTTGGCCTGGTAGATGAGGATCAGCTCGTCGAGTTCCTCCTCGGGGAAGGCCGCCAGCTCCTCCCGCTCGACGGCGATCTCACGCTCGTAGAGCTCCCGCTGCGACTGCACCGACACCCACTCGCCGGCGGCCATGGAGAAGGCGCCGGCCAGGAGCCCTGCCAGACCGGCCAGCAGGATGATGCTGCGCTCCGACGTGCCGCCGGCGACACCGAGGATCAGCAGGATGTTCGACACCAGCCCGTCGTTCACCCCGAATACTGCAGCCCGCAGCGCGCCGCCGGCCGTCGCCCGGTGGCGGCCCTCCGACCGGGCGATCTGCTCGCCCTTTCCTTCGCCGGCCAGGGCGGCGACAGCCCGGCCGTGGGCCATCTCCTCGGACGACATCGTGGCGGTGGCCTCGGCCACCTCCCGGTAGCGGGCGGCGTCGTTCGCCTCGAGCCGGAGGACCAGCGGCAGGACGGTGTCGGCGCCGAACAGGCTGGCCATGGCGGCCAGCACCTTCGTCCGGAGGGTGCGCTTCGGAGCGGGGAACTCGGTGATCCCCGCCTCCCGCAGCAGCTTCTCCCAGTGCCAGGCGTGGCGCTCCTCGGCCACGGCCAGCCGGGCGAGGACGTCCCGGCGGCGCCCGTCCGAGGCGGCGGCCAGGGCACGGTACAGGGCGGCCGAGTCGAGCTCGTCCTCCCGCATCTCCTCGAACAGCGCCAGACGGTCTTCCGAGATGGCCATACCCGGAATGTATCCGGATTTTGTAATGACCTAAAGCGGGTTTGGTAGTTAGCCGCGCCTCAGTATCCGACTTCGCGGAGG
>JAICGL010000404.1 GCA_025923175.1 Acidimicrobiia bacterium | reverse complement strand
GACCCCGAGTGGTCAGCGAGGCGACCAGGTCGATATTGCGACAGCCCGGGCTGGACCGGCTGAGGACGACGTAGTGGGCGAGCACCGCCCCCAGCTCCGCCTCGGCCCCGGGGCGGGCGTCGAAGACGCCGGCGACGATGGCCAGCGACACATCTGCGCCCCTGGAAGGTTCAGTCATCGCGCTCTGAGGGAAATCATCAACACGCAACGCGCGAAACGGTGGTTGACATCACTCTGTAACGCCCCAAGGTTCGACTTATGGCAGGAGATGTCCGGATTGTGCCGAAATTCGGAACAGATCGACAGCATCTCTGGTTTCTGGACCCGGAGCCCCCGTTGGGGGAGTGGCGATGCCGGTTCCGCGGTGGTGCAGATCACAGAACCTATTCGGCGGAACGATCCGGAAGTCTTGACCGGCCCGGTATCGTGTTAATCAAGGTGGTGTTGGATGCTGGGTGGCGATGCCAAGCCCACGCGCGCTCCACGCGAAACCCGGAAAAGGAAATCCGTGGCCAAGGAACGAGTTGAGAGAGACGAGGAAGATCTCGTCCGTCTCTACCTCACTGACATCGGGCAGTATCCATTGCTGACGAAGGACGACGAGGTTCGTCTCGCCCAGGCAATCGAAGGTGGGAACGCCGCTCGCACCGAGCTCGAAAAGGGCTCCAGCATCTCGGCCAGCAAGAAGCGCGAGCTTCGTCGCTCGGTCACCGAGGGTGAGCAGGCGCAGCGGACGTTCGTGCAGTCGAACCTCCGGCTCGTCGTCTCGATCGCGAAGAAGTACCAGGCGTCGGGTCTTCCCCTCCTCGACCTGATCCAGGAGGGCAACCTCGGCCTGATGCACGCCGTCGAGAAGTTCGACTGGCGGAAGGGCTTCAAGTTCTCGACGTATGCCACGTGGTGGATCCGTCAGGCGATCACACGCGGTATCGCCAACACCGGCCGCACGATCCGTCTGCCCGTCCACGCCGGCGACACGCTCGCCCGGCTCCAGAAGGCCCGTGCCCGTCTCGAGCTGAAGCTCGGTCGGCCGGCCACGCTCTCCGAGCTGGCCGTCGAGGTCGACATGCCGGAGGACAAGGTCACCGAGGCGCTGCGGTTCGCCGCCGAGCCGCTCTCGCTGTCCGAACCCCTCCGCGAGGACGGCGACGCCGAGCTCGGCGACATCGTGGAGGACCGGTCGGCGGAGTCGCCCTTCGAGGTGGCCGCCACCGCCCTGCTCCCGGCCGAGATCGAGAAGCTCCTCGCCCCGCTCGACGAGCGGGAGCGGCAGATCCTGGCCCTGCGGTTCGGGCTGGACCGGGGCGAGCCCCGCACCCTGGAAGAGGTTGGCGAGTACTTCAACCTCACCCGGGAGCGGATCCGCCAGATCGAGGCCCGGGCGATGTCCAAGCTGCGGCACCCGTCCTCCGACACTGGCGCCCGCGACCTGCTCGCCGTCTAACACTCTTCACCCGAATTTCGACTGGTGGCCGCCTCCGGGCGGCCACCGTCGCGCCCGGCGACACATGGGGCGTATCCCTTGTGACACAAGGGAAGTTGGCCCTCTGCACGGCCGCCGACTCGTGTTCTAATCCGGCGGCATCAACCTCAATGCGGAGGGAGAACGCCATGTTAGGAAACCAGATCGGAGAGGCGTCGGGGAAGCTCACGAACGTGAAGGTTCTCGAGTACGCAGGTGACCGTTCGCGCGTCGAAGTGTCGTTCCAGGGCCAGGGGAAGGTCGGCAATATCGGGGTCACGGACATCGGGTCGTACTGGCAGGAGGTCCGGCCAGGCGGGGTGTTCTACGGCGAAGGCGGGCCGGTCTGGTTGACCGACGACGGAGAGGTCCTCTCGTGGAAGGGCTTCGGAGTCGGCAGGTCGACCGGAGCGGGATTCGCAGCCAGCTTCGGCTGCGCCGGTGCCATCCAGACGTCATCCGAAGGCCTGGCCCACCTCAACGGTGTGGTGGCCATCGGCGAGTACGAGGTCGATGCAGAGGGCAACTACCGCTGGACCCTCTGGGAGTGGACGGGACAGGGCTGACCGGCGGGCAACGCGTCGAATGGTGGCCGCCGTCGGGCGGCCACCATTCGCGAGCGGAGGTGGCAGGAATCGAACCCACCGGACGGGGATCACCCGTCCCACTCGTTTTGAAGACGAGGGGGCCCACCAGGCGCCCGTTCACCTCCAAAACCTTGTTAGCACGGTAATGTCGCCGGGTCACCTCGCCCCCCGGAGGAGGTCCGGATGAAGAAGCTCATGCTCCTCGTGATCGTGATTGCCCTTGGCGCCGTTGTCGCCAAGAAGAAGATGGCCGCCTAGGTAGCGCTGGTCAGCCATTCGGAGAACCCGCCGGCGAACAGGGCCGGCGCTCCTCCTGTATGCCAGAAGAGCACCGATTGGTGCTCGGTGAACCGGCCCTCCCGGATCCAGCCGATGAGGCCAGCCATCGCTTTCCCGGTGTAGACCGGGTCGAGAATCAAACCTTCGAGTCGGGCCGCAGCCCGGATCGCCTCCAAACACTCCGGCGTCGGCTTCCCATAGCCGGCGCCGAAGCGCGTGTGGTCGATGTGGATCTCGCCGTCGCCCGGGGGGCAGGGAGTGTCCCCCTGACAACGGTGGCGTGAGCCACCAAAGGCAGCGGGCCGGCCGACCGCCGTCGCCGTGGCGGCGGCCAGTTCGGGGACCCGCTTGTCGAGATCGGGGCGGGTCCCCACGTCGATGCCGAGGACCCGAGTCGGACCGTCCAGCCCGGCCAGGAGACCGGCGTGGGTGCCGCCCGAGCCGTCGGCCACGACGATCCAGTCGAGCGGTTCGGCCAGCTGGGCGGTCAACTCCCGGGCGGCGTCCACATAGCCGAGCGCCCCCGTGACCGACGCGCCGCCGACGGGGATGGCGTAGGGCCGCCCACCTGCCGCCCGCACCTCGTCGGCCACCGCCTCGATCGATGCTTCGATCTCGTAGTACTCGCGCGCCGCCGTGGGATGGAGCCGGGCTCCGAGCAGATGATCAAGGAGAAGGTTCCCGGTCGGCTGCTCTGCGACGGTTCCGGCGAGCGCCAGGTGGCACTCCAGGCCGAGCCGGTTGGCGGCGGCGGCCGTCATCCGGCAGTGGTTGGATTGCGGCCCGCCGCCGGTCACCAGCGTGTCGCAGCCCTGGGCGAGGGCCTCGGCGCAGAGGTGTTCGAGCTTGCGGGCCTTGTTGCCGCCGAGCGCCAGGCCGGTCTGGTCGTCGCGCTTGACGAGGAGGCGGGGACCGCCGAGCCAGTCGGACAGGCGGTCGAGCGATTCGAGCGGCGTCGGCCCGTGGGCGAGCGGGAGAGGCGTCGGCCTCACCCGCGTTGGCCGAAGGCGAACGGAGACCCGGGGGTTCGGGGGTGTCCCCCGGAGTGGCGGTCGCGGTTCTGCGCGGCCCAGCGATATCCGGCGACGCCGAGACCGACGGCGGCCAGCACGCCGCCGACGGCGGCGGTGGGGGCGGGTGACGGAGTCGGGACGCGCCGCAGGAGCCGGACGGGCTCGTCGAACTCCCGGATCTCCCAATCCTGCTCCCGGGCGAGGCGGGCCAGTTCCCGGTCCGGGTTGACCGCCACCGGGTGGCCCACAAGTTCGAGCATCGGCGTGTCGGTGATCGAGTCGGAGTAGGCGTAGGACCGGCTCAGGTCGATGCCGTCGCGGGCCGCGGCCTCCTGGATGGCGGCGGCCTTGTGGGGCCCGTAGGCGTAGAACTCGAGCTCGCCGGTGTAACGGCCCTCAGCGTCGATGCGCGACCGGCTGGCGATGCACTCGTCGATGCCGAGGTACTCGGCGAGGTGGGAGACGATCTCGAGCGGCGACGACGAGACGAGGAAGATCTTGCGGCCGGCGTCGAGGTGCTCCTCGAACAGCTCGAGCGCCTCGGCGTAGATGATCGGGGCGACGATCTTCTCGAAGGTCTCCCGGACGATGCCGGTCACCCGGGCCTGTTCCCAGCCTCTGGTGATCGAGAGCATCTGGTTGCGAGCCCGTTCCATCCGGGCTTCGTCAGCTCCCCGCATCTGGTAGATCGCCTGGTTGTAGGCGCTTTTGAGCAGTGCGGAGCGGGACAGGAGCCCTTCCCGGTACAGCGGCCGGCCGAACGCCAGCACCGAGCTCTTGGCGATGACGGTCTTATCGAGATCGAAGAAGGCGGCTTCCATGGGACTCACCACCCTAGGACGCACCGCCCGTAATTCCGTTGCGCCGCCATGAACGCAGTGCGTAGGTTGCCCCACCGTCGGCACCGCATCTCGCCGGCGTTCTTCCCCCTTCGTCGCTCGGTCTTCGGCGCGACCTGCGCCGTCTCCCGAAGGGGGATT
>JAICGL010000403.1 GCA_025923175.1 Acidimicrobiia bacterium | reverse complement strand
CCGCCACCGCCCAGCTCCTCGCAGCGTCCGATGCCTTTCACGCCCTGTGCGAGCCCCGTGCCTACCGCCCGGCCCACACGGTCAAGGAAGCCACCGCCGAGCTACGGAGTGAGGTTCGGCGCGGCCGGCTCTCCTCCGACGCGGTCGAGGCGGTACTCGCTGCGGCAGGCCAGGCTCGCAAGAAGCGCCGCACCGGCCCGGCCGGTCTGACCCCACGCGAGGTGGAGGTTCTCATCCTGATCGCCCGCGGCGCGTCGAACCGACAGGTGGCCCGCGCTCTCGGCATCACACCGGCGACGGCTGGTACACACATCGAGCGCATCTACACCAAAATCGGCGCATCCACGCGCTCCACCGCCACCCTGTTCGCCATGCAGCACGGCCTCTTGGACACCCTCGAGCCACTCGATGGGATCAATAGCTGACCCGACTCACGACAGGATGAATCGCCGGACGATCGCCGCGACCATCGCGGGATCCGCCTTGTGGGCCATGTGGCCGTGTCCTTCGAGCACCCGGATCTGCGTGTCGGGGATGGCGTCGGCGGCGGCATAGGTCGCTTTGCGCAGGTCGGCGGGCGTGTCGGAGCCGGACAACAGGAGCGTGGGCGCCGAGACGGCGTCGAATTGGCCCGGCTGGTACACCCAGCTCTCTTCGACTTTGCACTCCCGGGGCAGCGTGTGAGCGGCGGCGATGCGGGTGGCCCAACTCGGTGTCGCACTGGCGCGTAGTGCGTCGATCTCCTCTTCGGTCATCTCCAGGATGTCGACGAACATGGTGACGACGGCTCGGTCCAGGTCGCCGGCGGCGACGGCGCGCTCGACTGCCTCGATCGACCCCGGCGGGTAGCTGATGCCGAAACTGGGCTCGTAGAGCACGAGACGGTGGACGTTGCTCGTGAGAGTGGCGGCGCCCATGGCGCAGCTGGCGCCGTAGGAATGTCCGAAGAGGGCGATCGGCCCGCCGGTTCGGGCCGCCACTGCGTCTACGACGCCGGCGACGTCCTCGAAGTCGCGTTCGATGGCATAGCCGGGCGCGTCGCTGCTGGCGCCGAAGCCCCGACGATCCATGGCGAACGTGGCCAGGTCCCTGGCCAGTTCGGTGACGAACGGGGCCAGGGTGGTGTGGTCGGCTACCGACCCGTGCACCAGGACGAGCGGGGGACCGTCTCCCTCGACCCAGACGGCGAGCGATGTCCCGTCTCGGGACTGAACGTCAAATCGGCCCATGACGTCCCTTCGGTCCCTATCTCGCGGCGATCGTCGCACGCCGGTCAAGCTCGCCGGCGAACACCGAGATCGCGCTGGCGAAGGCGTCGGGCTGCTCGGCGTAGGTCACGTGGCCGCAGTGGTCAAACTCGACGAACCGGGCGTCGGGCAGCGCTTCGGCCAGCCGATGGGCCACCGATCGCAATGCCGGGTGGCTGGTGTCGCCGGCCACGACCAGCGCCGGGACAGTTACCGCAGCCAGCTCGTCGGCGGCGATGTCGAGCGACGGCGACCGCACGTCAGTGAAGCCGATGTCGGCGTTGTCGCGATAACGGTCCTTGCGGGACTCGTCGATGATCGACCACAGACCGGGACACAGGAACGAGAAGAAGGCGTCGACTGCCGCTCGGGGCCCGCCGGCTGCTGCGGCCTCATCGAGGCGCGGGACCAGCTCTTCCATGACGGCCCTGCCTGCCTCGCGGTCCAGGCAGAACAGCGGAGGCTCGCTGAACACCGCGCCCCGGAGCAGATCGCCGTAGCGCAGAGCCACGTCCACCGCAATGGCGGCGCCGGCGCTGGACGCCACCAGCAGGCACGGCGCCAGCCCGAGGGCCTCGATGAGGGCGGCGACGTCGTCGGCGTGCAATGCGTCGGTGACGACAGCGTGGCCCCGGTGGCTGCGGCTGTGGCCGCGGCGGTCGTAGCGCACGCAGGTGTACCGGTCGCAGAGGCGCCGGGCTTGATCGGCCCAGACGTCGGCGTCACCACACATCCCGTGAACGAACAGCACCGCCGGCCCCCCGCCGGTGCGCTCGTAGTAGATGGTGGTGCCGTTGATGTCGATGGTCGTCATGGCGTCTCCCTTCGGCGGACTCAGAAGGAGTGTCCGCCAAACGCGGCCCGACGGGCATCGGGCGTTCGCCCCATCTCCACCTCAAGGTGTGAGCAGGCCGTGCTCCATGGCGAACAGCGTCGCTCCGGCCCGGGTGGTGACTCCTGCCTTGGCGTAGATGTGCTCGACGTGATGCCCCACCGTCTTGGCTGAGATGCCGAGGGCGACGGCCACCTGCTTGTTGGCCTGGCCCCGGACGATTAGGCGCAACACGTCGACCTCGCGCTCGGTGAGGCCAGCGGGTCGGGCCACCCGTGGCGGGCGGCTCGCTTGCCCAGCGGCATCGAGCACGGCGTCGACCTCGGCCCGCCCGAACCGCCCGGCATCAACCTCGTCCAAGAGCTGCGCCGCTGCGTCGCTCGGGGTGAACGCCGGCCGGTGGGGCCGATCCTCGCCCATGGCGTGATAGGCGTCGGCGGCGGCAAGCACACGATCACCGAGGGAGAGCTGCTCGCCCGACGCTCCCCGGTAGTAGCCGGTGCCGTCAGCTCGCTCGTGGTGGTGGCCTGCGAGGCGGGCCAAGGGCCCGAGCTGCGTGCAGCGATGCAGGACCCGCTCGCTGAGGTACGGGTGAAGACGAACACGCTCCCATTGGTCAGTGGTGAGCGGGCCCGGACGATTCCAGATCCCGCTCGGGATCCCGACCCGTCCCACGTCGTGGACGAGCGCGGCACGACCGATCCCGGCGGCATCCCCATCAGAGAGGCCCGCAGCCTTGGCGGCGACGACGGCGAGCTCGGCCACACCGCTGGAGCGGCCCCGGAAGAAGGGCGACTTCAGGTCAGCGAAGTCGGCCACCGCGGCCAGCGCGCCGTCAAGCTCCTCTGGGCGGATCGTCGCCACGGGCGCCGGCTCGGCGTCGAGGACGGCGGCGCACGGGTCGTCACCGATGGAGGCGAGCCAATGCTCGCCGTGGGCCAGGAGCACGTCGACGACGCCTGGGTCGTGGGCGTGACCGCCTCGGCGGGCTAGCACGTCCGCGGCCGTCTCCCATCCCGCCTCGCGGACCCACATCTCCGCGTCGCGGGCGGCGGCGACGACTCGAACGGCAACCGGTACCTCCTCGCCGGCGAGGCCGGCGGGATGGCCCTTGCCGTCCCACCGCTCGTAGGCGTGGGCCAACGGTGCAGAGACCGTCTCAGGCAGACCGAGTCGCGACGCCAGGCGTGCGGCCACCTCGCAATGCCCGGACAGACTGCGACGTTCCATCCCTGGGTCGGTCAGTGCCCGCACGACGAGTCCCGCTCGACGGTGCAGGGGAAGATCCTCCGCCAGATGGCGCATGAAGTGGCGCACGCCCTCACCCTGCTGCGCCGCCAGCATCGGCGCCATCACCGCGTTGAACGCCACGTCGTCGCCACCTGCGAGTTCGGCCGTCTCTGATGCGTCGGACGTGCAGCCGATGAACCGCAGCAGCGCCACGTAGTACGCGGCCGATCGCGTCGCAGTATCCAACCCGAGCGCGTCCGCCGCGGCCAGTGACAGCCAGCACGTCCGCAGCCCGTGCTCCATCGGCTGCCCGGTACCGAGATCCGATGCCAGCGACAGTGCGACCGTCAACTCCGCCAACCGGCCCGGCCCGGCGTCGTCGACCACGCCTCCACTCTTTCAGCCGCGGGCCCAGAATTGCTGGCCGAGACTTGTGGTTGACGTTGTCGATGCCGAGCGGCGAGCAGCCCCAGGATGGTCAGGTACAAGCTGGTGGGGGTAGACGGCCAGGTCGTCGGGCAGGCTCAGCAGCCGTCCAGCCCCTCGTCGACCAGCGTGGAGATGTCCGATCCGCTCATCGCCCCAGTCAGGCCGCCGGCTTGCGGGCCAGGAAGGGGTGGCCGAAGACCTCGTAGGCCCGGGCGTTTGCCTCGCCACCGGCACCGCCGAAGGTGTCCACCGGCTCGCCGATGCGCACATCGACGAATCCCGCCTCCTCCAGCATCTGCTGCCAGCCTGCGCACGGCAGGCCACCGGCGATTCAGCCGGTCCACAGGTCGATGTCGCGCAGCGCCTCAGGGGGCACCGGGCGCCCGTTGGCGATGTCGGCGAACTGGAGCACCCCGCCGGGGCGCAGGACCCGGAAGATCTCGGCGAACACGGCCCACTTGTCGGCGCACAGGTTGATGACGCCGTTGGAGATCACCGCGTCGGCCCACCGGTCGTCCACGGGAAGCTCCTCGGCCAGCCCCTCGCGGAACTCGACCTGTCCCAGACCGAGCATCCCGGCCGTGGCCCTGGCCTT
>JAICGL010000402.1 GCA_025923175.1 Acidimicrobiia bacterium | reverse complement strand
TCTCGTTCGGCGACGCTCGCTTCTTCGGGTCGACGGGGGCGATCCGGCTGAACAAGCCGATCGTGGGGATGGCGGCGACGCCGTCGGGTGGTGGGTATTGGCTGGTGGCGTCGGACGGCGGGATCTTCTCGTTCGGCGACGCACAGTTCTACGGGTCGACGGGGGCGATGCGGCTGAACAAGCCGATCGTGGGGATGGCGGCGACGCCGTCGGGTGGTGGGTATTGGTTGGTGGCGTCGGACGGCGGGATCTTCTCGTTCGGCGACGCCCAGTTTTACGGCTCGACGGGGGCGATCCGGCTGGCCAAGCCCATCAGCGGGATGGCCTCCGCCCGCACCGGCAACGGGTACTGGCTGGTGGCCTCGGACGGCGGCGTGTTCTCCTACGGCGACGCCGGGTTCCTGGGCGCGGCGCCCGAGCGGCCGGCACCGGCCTTTTCGAAACAGGGGCCCCGGTCGGTGGTGACCATGGTTCCCACCACCACCGGCGCGGGCTACTGGCAGGTGGCGGCGTCCGGTGAACTACTGGCCTTCGGCGACGCTCCCGCCCTGGGGAGTCCCGCCTCGCTCAGCCAGCCGATCGTCGGTCTGGCGGCGATGCCGGCCGGCGGCGCCCTGCTCGACGACGGTCCCGAGGTGCGAACGGTCGACGAGGTGGTCTCCACCACGATGCCCGACCTGCGGCCCCGGCCCCGCTTCTTCGCCAACACCGCCAACCCGAGCTGGGGCACGAGTATCTCCACCGTGGACAGCACGAAGGCCGGCCGGGTGCTGGCTCTGGCCGAAGCCGGCGGCAAGATCTTCGTCGCCGGCGAGTTCGCCGGGGCGGCCCGGCCCCCGGCGGCGGGGGACCCCGATCCGGGATGCAAGCCCGGCATGAGCCCGTTGCCGCCGCCCGAGACCTGCGTGCTGCGCCCCTTCCTCTTCGCCCTTGACGCCAGGACGGGCGCGCTCCTCGACTGGGACGCCCAGCCCGACGGCGCCGTCCTCTCGCTCCACGCCTCGCCCGACGGCAAGCACCTCTACGCCGGCGGGCGATTCACCCGGATCGGGGGCGCCCCGGCCGGGCGGATCGCCCTCCTCGACGTCGCCACCGCCACCCAGGTCCCCGGCTTCAAGCCGCCCAAGGTCGACTCGGGCGTGCGGGCCATGGCCCTCCACGGCAACACCCTCTACTTCGGAGGCAGCTTCCGGCGCCTCGACGTCGGCGTCGACGGCCAGCCGGACGTGATCCAGCAGAAGGCGCAGGTCGCCGCCGTCGACGCCACCACCGGAGCGCTGCGGACCGGATGGCCGCTGGCCGAGAACACCGGCGGCCGCTTCGTCGGTCACACCGGGACACCGACGGAGGACGGTGTGCCCGGCGTCGTCTACGACATGGCGATCTCCGGCGACGGGAAGACCGTCTACGTCGGCGGCGACTTCCTCCACTTCGGCGGCCAGGGCGGCGTGGTGGCCCTCGACGCCGCCACCGGGGCGCCCACGGCCTGGCAACCGGATCCGGACCAGCTCCGGCCGGTCTTCGGTCTGGCGATCTGGCCGGGCGACGGCGCCTCACTGATCATCGCCACCGGCGGGAAGGGCGGCTCGATCCAGTTCTTCACCCCGGCGCGGGGTGTCTCTCCGGTGTGGGTGGGAAGGACCGACGGCGACGCCACGGACGTCACCGCGACGACCGAACGGGTCTACGGAGTCGGCCACTGGGACCACGGCGTCCCCGATCGGGATGATCCCTGCCTGAAGCACGTCCCGGTCTCCTGCCCGTTGGGCACGCCACACCGGAAGCTGATCGCCTTCGAGGCCCGCAGCGGCGACACCGACGCGAGCTTCACCGCTCAGGCCAACACCGACACCGGGCCCTATGTGGCGCTGGTCGGGGCCCACCACCTGTTCGTGGGCGGCGACTTCACCGAGGTCGGCCCGGTCGGGGCACTCCGGCCTCAGGGAGGGTTCGCCGCCTTCGACCAGATCGAGCAGCCGGGGCCCGTCCCGCCGACGAAACCCCCGACATCGACGACTTCGACCACCTCGAAACCGACTACGACCAGTACAAGAGCGTAAGGATCCGCGCCCCGAGGGTCGTTTCCGTGGTCTGATATCCCGATGGTGGGGACGACGGCCGGGCGAGCCGGGCGGACGGTTGCAACGGCAAGGGGGACGACAGCGGTGCACTGGCCGAGGCTGCTCCGCCGGGGGCTGCTCGTCGCCGTGATCCTCCCCACCCTGTACTTTGCCGTGACGTTCCTCCAGGTGTGGCAGACGAGCCGGCGCGACGGGGCCCGGCCGGCCCAGGCCGTCATCGTGCTGGGAGCGGCCCAGTTCGACGGGCGGCCCTCGGCCGTGCTGCGGGCCCGTCTCGACCACGCCGCTGCGCTCTATCACCGCAAGGTCGCCCCGTTCGTGGTGGTCACCGGCGGGAAGCTCGAGGGCGACCGGTTCACCGAGTCGGCGGCCAGCGCCAACTACCTCCACACCAAGGGCGTCCCCGACGGGGCGATCCTCCGGGAGGTGCAGGGCCGGACTTCCTGGCAGTCACTGACTGCGTCGGCCCGGTTCTTGAAGGAGCGGGGTATCCGGGACGTCGTCCTCGTCTCCGACCCGTTCCACGCCGCCCGGATCCTCCGGATGTCCGACGAGCTCGGCTTCAAGGCGGCCACCTCACCCACCAGGACCAGCCCGATCACGGGGCTGACGGAGTTCCGCCACATGGTCACCGAGACCGCCCAGGTCGGGATCGGCCGGGTGATCGGTTTCCGCCGCCTCGTCCGGCTCGAGCAGCGCTTCGCCATCTCCCAACAAGAAGCTCTGGGCGCTGCTTCCGCTATCCTCTGAGGCGCCCGTTCGGGGGTGGTGTAATCGGCAACACTGCAGGTTCTGGCCCTGCCATTCGGGGTTCGAGTCCCTGCCCCCGAGCTGCAGAGGGGCCCCTTCGGGGGCCCCTTTCCATGCGCTTTGGCAGATTTGTCCCGTTTTGCTGAGAAGCCGGGTCGCGCCGCGCTGTCCCCAGGTGGGAACCTGGATGTATGGGGCCAAAGCGAACAAGGCTGGTATTGATCGCCGTTGTCGCCGCCTTCCCGGTGCTGGCCGTCGACGTGCCGGCGGCGCACGCCGCGGCCAGTTGCCTCGGCCAGACCGCCACGATCACCGGCACGGCCGGGGGTGAGACGCTCAACGGCACCGAAGGCAACGACGTGATCGCGGGGTTGGGCGGCAACGACACGGTCGACGGCCGCGGCGGAAACGACATCATCTGTGGCGACGACGGAAACGACACCCTCCGGGGTGGTGGCGGCGACGACGTCATCCAGGGCGGTGTCGGCGACGACGTCTCGGAGGGGGGCGACGGGAGCGATTCGGTGCGGGGCGGCCCCGGCCAGGACCGTACGTCCGGTGGCGCCGCCGACGACAATGTCTCCGGCGAGGACGGCGACGATCAGGTCTTCGGCGACGACGGGAACGACTCGCTCTCCGGCGGCCCGGGGTCTGACCGCTGCGACGGCGGCCCGGGACGCGACGCCGACGACTCCTGCGAGTCGCGGCTCAATTTCCCGTAGGCGCGATGGCTCAGCGGCGCCCGTAGCGGACGAAGACGAACACCAGCCCCGCCCCGCCGAAGACGACCCACAGCAGCAGCGGCAGGCGTGACGGCTTTGCCCTTTCCTTGGTGCGCTCGATCGACAGGCGGCCCTCACCGCCCCGCTCCAGCGCAGCCTGCTCCCCGTCGCTCACCTTGTTGATCTTGAGGACGACGCGGCAGTTGGCGGTGTCGGGGGCGATGGCGAAGGCCGTCTTGTCCGGCTGTTCGGCCCATGACTTGCTGCGCACGAAGGTGATCACCCGCTGGAGCTGGTCGATGTCGGCCTGGGGGCACTCCTTCGTCGGCGTCAGGGGGATGATGGAGGTGTCCTCCGGCTCCGTCTGAGCCACCGCCGGCGCCATGCCGATCAGGCCGCAGACTGCAGCGATCGCAAAGGCTCGCCCGACGCGGTGCATCCCTCCCATGCGCCCAGTATCGCGGACCTTCTGTCTAGAGCGTGGCCAACCAGCCGGGATACCCGCAGGACAGGTCGGCGCCGAGGCCGCCGTGCAGGTCGAGAGAACCGAACAGCTCATCGGCCGCCGCCTCAAGCGCCGGGACCAGATCGATCTCCGGCCCGTAGGACTCCAACCCGACGGTCCACCACTCCTGGGCCCGGACCTGCACGCCCGTCAGTTCGAGCCGGCAGCCGGAGTCGCTCCGGTAGGGGATGGTCGTCATTCGTCGCTGCTTGGCGACCTCGGTCCAGGGTTCCTTCGGCAGACCGAAGCGGGGAAAGAAGCGGGTGATGGCACCACGG
>JAICGL010000401.1 GCA_025923175.1 Acidimicrobiia bacterium | reverse complement strand
CCGGCAGCGAGCTTCTGCTGACAAGGCTTGCCGTCGCCGGGCACGGCAACCGCGAGATCGCCCAGATGCTCGCCGTCACCCAGAAGCCCGTGGGCCGGGACAACGTCGACGGAACGCACGTCGATCCAGACCAGAAGCGGGCGGTGCGGCCAGAGGCTGGGGCGGACGCGGCGACGGGTCGCCACTGCAATCCCTCCGAACTGGCGGTACTCACCAACCTCCTGCGAGGCGCGGGCCAAGCGACCAAAGTCGAGAGCGGTGTAGTCATGGCGACGAATGAGCCCCTCCTCGTCGATGTGGAGGACTTGGGTCGGACAGTGGGTCCGTAACTCTGGCGGGAAGCGCACGACCAGATGGTTGCCGCGCTCCTCGACATCGAGCTCCGGCAGGACAAAGGGCAGCGAGACGTAGGTCCAGATGGCGCAGGCGGCAAACGCGGCAACCTCTTCGGTCGACCACCGCAGACCACGCGGATTGGGGATCTGCGAGTCGAACCGGAAGGACCATGTCGCCGCCTCAAGCGTCACGGCCTGGCCACGCGTGGACACCGTTGCTGTGAGGTCGTGCAGCGCGAAGCGTTGACCCTTGGTGGCGAAAGCCAGGCCACCCGAGGACACCCGCAGGCGGACAGCAGACGCCTGGCGCCACCGGTCAAGGCCGCCGTGGGCCTCGATGACCTCGTCCACCAGACTCATCGGATGTCCGCCAGCGCAGCCAAGGCAAGGATGTCGGCGGCGAGTTCATCGGGGCGCTCGTCGGGGAGGAAGTGGCCAGCGCCCTCGTAGAGGCGAAACCGCGCGTCGGGCAACAGCTCAGCTGTGCGCCGGCCGATGGCGACGGGAAAGAAGGGATCTCGGTCCCCCCAGCCGACGATGGCGGGCACGCCAGCCATGGCGAGGGCGTGCTCGACCGGCGCGTACAGCTCTCCCAGACGACGCAAGCTCATCTCGAAGATGGAGGCGATCGCCGCCTGCTGATGCTTGTCCCCGAGGTAACGATCGACGTCCAGGCGGGTGGCGGGGTCTCCGACCCCGCGCCGGACCATCATCGCCATCGACCGACGCGAGAACAGCATTCGAGCGGCCAGCGGTCCGAGCAGCGGCAACCTGACGAGGGACAGGGGGAAGGGGACCGGGGTGTCGGGGAACGCGTTGGTGGCGAACAGCGCCAGCGCAGAGACCCGTGAGGGCGCCATGGCGAGCAGGTGCGCCGCCACCGGACCGCCGAAGTCGTGCGCCACCACGATCACCTCCTTCATGCCCTCCCGGTCGAGAAGCTCGAGCAGATGTCGGGCCTGCCCCGGGGCAAGCAGCGCATCCGGACCTGGGGGCCGGGGCTGGCCGCCAAAGCCGAGCAGATCGGGCGCCAGCACACGGTGCTCCGGCTCCAGCTTCGCCTTGACCCCGTCCCAGGTTGCACCCGAACCGGGAATCCCGTGGACGAGGAGGAACGTCGACATGGTGACAGCCAATCCCATTCACTTGAGAAAGTCAAGTAGTATGGGGAGGTGAAGCGCTACGGACAGTTCTGTGGGTTGGCCCGCGCACTTGAGCACGTCGGCGACCGCTGGACGATGCTGGTGATCAGGGAGCTGCTGCTGGGACCGTCCAGCTATGGCGATCTCCTGACCGCCCTCGACGGCATTCCGACGAACTTGCTGGCGGACCGGCTCCGACAACTCGAAGTGGACGGGTTGGTGGCAAGACAGACCGATCCAGATGATCGGCGACGCGCGATTTACCGCCTCACCGCACTCGGCCAGGGTCTCGAACCGGCGGTGCTCGCCCTGATCAACTGGGGGGCGCACTGGATGCGTACGGGACGAGGAGACGACCGTTTCGACCCTCGGTGGTCGGTGCTGGCGGTCCGAGCCCTCCTACAGGACCGCAGGGCGACGTGCAGCGGCACTCTGTTGCTTCGCATCGGCGGCATCGCCGTCAGTGTCGCCACCACGAGCGAGGGCTCCTTTCATGTCCGAGCTGGGGGCGCAGCGGCGACGGCTGCGGACGCGACCGTTGAGGGAGACCCCGAACTGATGCTCGGCCTCGTGAGCGGGGAGCTGACGCCGAAGGAGGCGGCTCGGCGAGGACTTCGGGTTCACGGTGACAGCACGCTGGCCCGGGCGCTTCTCGTACCCTGAGATCCATCCCTATCACCGAGCCCCCCGGACGTCCGCGGGCGATGCCCCAACGCCGGGTGAGCACGGCAACGCTTCGAAGTCCTACGGGCGACCGGTGACGATGTGGCCCACGATGGGAACCTCCGCGTTCCCCTCGGGAGTCTCGAACTCGGCAAGTGCGTGGCGGGCGTCGGCAAGGATCGCCGCGTAGGTGTCATCGCCGATGCGATCGACGAGCGGGGTGCTTTCGACTTCGATCTTCACCAACTCATCGATCGAGGCGAACCGCGCCGTGCCGACGTGCCTTGTCGTGGCGGTCACCCTCATTCCTGCCACGGCGAACAGCTCGCTGAGGTGGCCCACGTCTCCCATCGTCCAGTAGGAGCCGAGCAGGTCAACGGCCTCAGGGCCCGCATGACGCGCGGCGACCTCGACGAAGGGCCCGTAGGCGGGCTGGGAGTCGAGGCTCGCCCACACCTGCACCGCCACCGCCCCGGTGTCCCTGACCACCCGGCTCATCTCTCGCAAGGCGCCCGTTCGGTCGGGGAAGAACATGAGCGCCGCCTGGCAGAGCACAGCGTCGAAGGAGGAGTCCGGGAACGGAAGGTCGCAGGCATCGGCGGTCCGCCAGTCGACGTCCGGGCTCAGGCGGCGAGCGACGGTCAGCATGGCCTCGTTGATGTCGACGGCCACCACGCGCCCCGTAGCCCCGACGCGCTCGCCCGCCGCTCGGGCCACCACCCCCGTCCCGCTGGCCACGTCGAGGACCTCTTGGCCCGTCGTGACGCCGGCGGCCTCGATGACCAGCGGCGCCCACTCGCCGAACAGAGCGGGCACGAACTTGGATTCGTAGGCCTCGGCGGCAGCCAGCGAGAGCTGGAAGGTCTCCGTCTGGGTCATTTCCTCTCCTTTGATCGGACAGCTCTCGCCAGGATGCGGCATCGGACCTGCACGGGCATCGGGCAGTTGACCCATTGGCGGTCCGATTCCGGGCGGGCATCATGGAGGGGCGTGCGGTCCGAAGAACACCTCAACCAGGCGTCGGCCGCTCTCCGGGGCGGACGGTGGCAAGACGCCCGCGTCGCCTTCGAGGCCTCCCTGGCACAGCAGGAGACCGCCGAAGCGCTCGAGGGTCTGGCCCAGGTCCACTGGTGGCTTTGCGATGCCCGGGCCAGCGTGCAATACCGGGAACGGGCGTGGGTGCTCTTCCGCCAGGGCGGTGAGGCCGTTCGTGCCGGCCGGGTGGCTGTCGATCTCAGCATCAGCTACCTGGTGAATCTCGGCAATGATGTCGCCGCCCGGGGCTGGCTCGCCCGAGCCGAACGCCTCACCCGCCGCCTGGACCCCAACCCGCTCCAGGGCTGGCTGTGGTTGATGCAGGGCTACATGTCCGGCGACGCCGAGCGAGCGCGCGCCGATACAACGCGGGCCCTGGAGCTGGCGCAGGAGACGGGCGACGCCGACCTCGAGCTCCTGGCCCTGAGCGACCTGGGCGTCGCCCTGGTGGCCGAGGGCCGGGCCGAGGAGGGCCTGGCCATGCTCGATGAGGCCTTGGCGGGCACGCTCGGCGGTGAGTACGGGCGGCTCGACACCGTGGTCTTCGCCATGTGCAACATGCTCGCCGCCTGCCACCTCGTGGGTGACCTGGACCGGGCGACGCAGTGGTGCCGGGTGGCCGAGGAGTTCATGAGCTCCTACGGCTGCCCCTTCCTCTACGCCCGCTGCCGAACCCACTACGGCGGTGTGCTGGTGGCCAAGGGGCGGTGGGAGCAGGCCGAGGAACAGCTGCGCGCCGCCTTGGACATGTCCGAAGACGCCGGCCCGGGGCCGCGCGTCGAGGCGCTGGCCCAGCTCGCCGACCTCCGTCTGCGTCAGGGCCGGCTGGAGGAAGCCGAGGCCCTGCTCGCCCTCGTCGACGACTCCAGCGACGTGGCCCTGCCGGCGGCGGCGGTGCGGCTGGCCCGGGGCGAGGCCGCGATTGCGGCCGGACTACTCGAGCGCCGGGCCAGGTTCCTTGGTGACAGCCACATCGAGGTGGCGCCCACCCTGGCCCTGCTCGTCGAGGCCCACCTGGCCGACGGGCATCTCGACGCCGCCAACTACGATCTGGTTCGCCAACTACGTCGTGCTTCGCTTCCGCGCTCCTCAGCCCTCCGGCGCCCTGGCCGACCCGGGCGGTGCCGAACGGTTGCTTCGGCTCGTCATCGAGCACTTTGCGCCGTCGTG
>JAICGL010000400.1 GCA_025923175.1 Acidimicrobiia bacterium | reverse complement strand
TGAGGAACGACGGGATCAGGCCGCCGTCCTTGCGGCGGGCCTCGGTGTCGAACAACGTGACGGGTTCGCCGGCCAGGGCGCAGTCGAGGGCCATGGTGGCCTCGTCGTGGCGGTTGTCAGGGAAGAGTGAGGTGTACGGCAGGCCGACGGCTTCGTGGGAGGCGTAGCCGTAGAGCCGCTCGGCGCCGGGGCTCCAGTTGCGGATCACCCCCCGGGTGTCGAGGGCGTAGATACCGTCGTGCGACGACTCCAGCAACGCCGTCAGCCAGGCCTGGGCCTCCTCGGCCCGTTCCGGGGTGACGTCGCGGAGGGTGGCCCGGGCGCCGGTCACCTGGCCGCCGCCGTTGCGGGTCGGCACCGCCCGCAGTGCCACCTCGAGGCGGAGGCCGTCGCGCCCCACCATGGTCTCGAAGGTCTCAATCCGCTGGCCGCGAGCTGCCGCGGCCAGGATCCGGGGGAAGTGCGAGGGGTGTTCGCCGGGCAGGAACATCGACACATCGCGGCCGATGACCTCGTCGGCCCGGTAACCCAGCAGCACGGCCACGCCGTCGCCCCAGCCCGCGATGACGCCGTCAAGGGTGACGACGAACGCAGCCACGTCGGGAGCTTCCATGCACCCGCCCCCCGGGAGTCGGCGTGCCGGCCAGCGTACGACGGAAACGCTGAACCGGCTACAGCCGGCAGCACAGAGGGCCCTCTTTGCCGCACTACCGTTGGGGTACGAGCCGTACCGTGCGCCTCGCCACCGTCCTCGCCGCCCTCGGCTGTCTCCTCGGCGCCGCCTGCACCGGCGGCGACACCGGGGCGGCAACACCTGTCCTGGGCTGGTACATCAACCCCGACAACGGAGGGCAGGCGGAGCTGGCGGCGGCCTGCAGCGCGGCGTCGGGGGGTCGGTATCGGATCAGCGTCTCGACCTTGCCCAACGACGCCTCCGGGCAGCGGGAACAGCTTGTCCGGCGACTGGCGGCCAAGGACCGGTCGATCGCCCTCATGAGCCTCGACCCGCCGTTCGTGGCCGAGTTCGCCGAGGCCGGGTTCCTCCGGCCGTTCACCCCCGGCGAGGCGGCGGGACTCACCGACGGTGTCCTGAGCGGGCCGGTGGAGGGCGCCACCTGGGACGGACGCCTCGTCGTCGCTCCGTTCTGGGCCAACTCCCAGCTGCTGTGGTACCGCAAGTCGGCCGCGGTTCGGGCCGGCGTCGACCCGGCGGCGGGTCCGGTCAGCTGGGACCAGATCATCGCCGGCGCCGAGCAGGCGGGCGTTACCGTCGAGGTGCAGGGCGACCGCTACGAGGGATACATGGTGCTGATCAGCGCCCTCGTCGCCTCCGCCGGCGGGCAGGTGCTCGACCGCCCCGAAGCGGGCCGTGACGCCCGCCCCGCCCTCGACACGCCGGCCGGTCACCGGGCCGCCGAGGTCATCGATCGCCTCGCCCACTCCCGGGCGGCCGACCCGGGCCTGGCCACCGCCGACGAGGAAGTGGCCCGGGCCGGGTTCCAGGGCGTCCGGGGCGGGTTCATGGCCAACTGGGCCTACGTCTACGGCGCCGCCTCGGAGGCGGTGGCGTCGGGGTCGCTCGAGCCGCGGGTGTTCAACGACATCGCCTGGGCCCGCTGGCCCCGGGCCGACCCGGCCCGCCCGAGCCGCCCACCGCTCGGTGGCATCGACCTCGGGATCAGCGCCTTTGCCCGCCATCCTGATCTGGCTGTCGACGCTGTCCGCTGCCTGAGCACCGCCGAGAGCCAGCGCCGCTACATGCTCAAGTCGAAGAACCCCGCCGCCCGGGCCGCCGTCTACGACGACCCCGAGGTGCGGAAGGCCTTCCCGATGGCCGACCTCATCCGGGAGTCAATCGGTGACGCCGCCCCCCGCCCGAAGACGCCGTACTACACCGACGTCAGCACGGCGGTGACCCGGATCTTCCACCCGCCGGCGTCAGTGAACCCGACCCGCACCCCCGCCGCTGCCGACCGGTTCGTCGTCGGCGTCCTGCACGACCGGGTGCTCCTGTGACGGCCACTACCGCCGTGCGGCCGGCGGTTCGCGTAACTGACCGGGCGCGGGCCGAGCGGCGGCTGGGTTGGCTTCTGTGTGCCCCTGCGCTTCTTGTCATGCTTGGGGTCACCGCCTATCCGCTCGCTCGGGCGGTGTGGTTGTCGCTCTATAGCTACCGGATCACCGACCCGGCCGGGCGGGAGTTCGTGGGGCTGCGCAATTACGGCGTCGTGCTGAGCGATCACCTGTGGTGGAGCGATGTCCTCACCACCGTTCTCATCACCGTTGTCACCGTCGCGGTCGAGCTCGTCGTGGGATTCGTCTTCGCTTCCGTGATGCACCGCATCGTCTTCGGGCGGCGGCTTATCCGTACGTCGATCCTCGTGCCCTACGGGATCATCAGCGTGGTCTCGGCCTTCGCCTGGCGCTACGCCTTCGCCCTCGATACCGGCTTCGTCAACCACTGGTTCGGGCTCGGCGACTTCGCCTGGTTCGGGCACCGGTGGTCGGCGTTGGTCGTCATCTCCCTGGCCGAGATTTGGAAGACGACGCCGTTCATGTCCTTGTTGTTGCTGGCCGGCCTGGCCCTGGTTCCCCGAGAGCTGCTGGAGGCGGCCGAGGTCGACGGCGCCACCCGGGCGCAGCGGCTGTTCCGGGTCACGCTGCCCAACATGAGGGCGGCGATCATGGTGGCGCTGCTGTTCCGCACGCTCGACGCCTACCGCATCTTCGACACCGTCTTCGTCACCACCAGCGGCGCCCAGGGCACCGAGACCGTCTCGTTCCTCGCCTACCGCCAGACGATCATCCGCACCGCCCTTGGTCTGGGATCGGCTGTGTCCGTCCTGCTGTTCGCCTCGGTGTTGCTCATCGCGGCGGTATTCGTGAAAGGTTTTGGCGTCGATCTCGCCCGGGCCCGGGGGGAGCGGTGAGCCGGATCGGGCGGGCGGCAGGGCCCGTCCTCATTGTGATCTGGACGCTCGTTCCCTTGCTGTGGCTCGCTTCCCTCTCGCTCAAGGGGGGCGACCACATCACCGACGGCCGGTTCTGGCCGGCGGGACCGACCCTGCAGAACTACCGCACGGTGTTCAGCACCGACCTGTTCACCAGCGCGCTGCGGAACTCCATCGGGATCTCGTTGCTGGCCACGGCGCTGTCGGTGGTGCTGGCCACGCTGGCGGCGTACGCCATCGCCCGGCTCGACTTCCCCGGCAAGAAACTCATCCTGTCGGTGGCGCTGGCCATCGCCATGTTCCCCACCATCTCGCTCGTCGGGCCGCTGTTCGACATCTGGCGCACCGTCGGGCTCTACGACACCTGGCTGGGACTCGTGATCCCCTACCTGTCGTTCACGTTGCCGCTGTCGATCTGGACGCTGTCGGCTTTCTTCCGGGAGATCCCCTGGGAGATGGAGCAGGCCGCCCAGGTCGACGGTGCGACGCCGTGGCAGGCTTTCCGGAAGGTGATCGTGCCGCTGGCCGCGCCGGGGGTGTTCACCGCCGCCATCCTCACGTTCTTCTTCGCCTGGAACGACTTCGTCTTCGGCATTTCGTTGACGTCGACGGGGCGGGCCAGGACGGTGCCGGCGGCGCTGGCGTTCTTCACGGGCGATTCGCAGTTCGAGCAGCCGACGGCCGCCATCGCCGCTGCCGCCGTGGTCGTGACGATCCCGGTGGTGGCGATCGTGCTGATCTTCCAGCGGCGGATCGTGGCTGGGCTCACGTCGGGGGCGGTGAAGGGGTAGGCATGGCGGAGATCACGCTGGAGCACGTGGAGAAGAGCTACGCCGACGGTTACCGGGCGGTGCACGACACCTCGCTCCAGATCGCCGACGGCGAGTTCATGATCCTTGTCGGGCCGTCGGGGTCGGGGAAGTCGACGCTGCTGCGGATGATCGTCGGGCTCGAGGACATCACCTCCGGCGAGATCCGGATCGGCGGTCGGCGGGTCAACGAGATCGCACCTCGCGACCGCAACCTGGCCATGGTGTTCCAGAACTACGCCCTGTACCCGCACCTCACCGTGTTCGAGAACATCGCCTTCCCGCTCCGGCTCCGCAAGCTCGGTGGCGCCGAAGTGCGCCGCAAGGTGGAGGAAGCGGCGGCCCTCCTCGAGCTGACCGAGCACCTCGAGCGCAAGCCCAGCCAACTGTCGGGCGGGCAGCGCCAGCGTGTGGCCATGGGCCGGGCCATCGTGCGGGAGGCCGATGCCTTCCTCTTCGACGAGCCGCTGTCGAATCTCGATGCCCAGCTTCGCGGCCAGATGCGGACTGAGATCGCCGGCCTCCAGCAGCGGCTCGGGGTCACCACGGTCTACGTCACCCATGACCAGGTCGAGGCCATGACCCTCGG
>JAICGL010000399.1 GCA_025923175.1 Acidimicrobiia bacterium | reverse complement strand
GCCGTCGCCCTCCCCTGGGGCCTGGGCAACGTCTGGGACCAGGCGTTCGAGTACCACCTCGAAGCGGCAGGGTCCCGCACACCGTTCCCCAACCTCCGCAAGGTGATGTCCACGCTCGGCGATCGCGACCTCCCACTCGTGCTCGCCGCGGCGCTCGGCCTCGTGGGCGCATGGAGCAACCGGGGCAGGACCGGCCGCTCCACCGGCGCCACGTCGAGCGGCGCCGGTCTGCTCGTCACCTGGCTGGCCGCCACGATCGTGGTTCTCGCCCTCGAGCATCCGCTGTGGCGCAACCACGTCGCCCACCTGGTCCCGGCCACGGCGTTGCTCGTCGGCGTGGCCTTCGACCGGACCGCTGGCCCGGTGTTCCGCCGGGCCGTCGTCGCCGTCGCCCTCGTGGCGGTCCCCTACCACGTCGTGCATCTCTCCGACCTGCTGTGGCCGGCCTCACCCGGCCCGGCGCTGGCCGCCGCACGGGGTGATCTCAAGGCGCTGCCGCCGGGTGCGCAGGTCATCAGCGACGACCCGGGTGTGGTGTGGCGTTCGGGGCGCCGCACACCCGACGACCTGGTCGACACATCCATCCTCCGGATCGAGTCCCGCCGCCTCACACCGCCGTCGCTGCGTTCTGCGGCGATCATCAGCCCCGTCTGTGCCGTCCTGGTGTGGTCGCATCGTTTCGGCGACATGGCGACACTGCCGGCGCTTCTCGAGGACCGCGGCTACCGCGCCACCGCTCGCTATGGCGGCCCGAAGGTCCTCTACGTCCGGGACACATGCACACTTTGAGGGGGTTCGGGGTAGGCTCCCGACATGAAACGGGCCCTTGCGGTACTCGCCGGTTTCCTCATGGCCGGCCTCGCGGTGCCAACACCAGCAGCTGACGCCGTCGGCTTGGCAGAGTGCCTCATCTCGGGGACGATCCGATTCACCCCCTCGGCGCAGGATCCTCACCGCGGAGCGTGGGACATCGACCCGGCCGTGATCCAGTGCCAGGGCATGTTCAACTTCGTCAGCTCGCCGCGGCAGGGCAACGGGGTCGGCGAGACGTTCAACCCGCAGGGCCAGGCCTTCAGGGGTTTCGGGGACTACCAGACGGTTCCATCGTCCGACGGAGGCTGTCTCCACGAGCTCGGCGCTGGCACCGTCGACTACTACCTCCGCACCGTGAACCAGGACATCCACATGAAGGAGCAGAACACCTTCCTCCTGGCCGGCGCCGGCACCTTCACCACCCCCACGCTGTACGGCTCGTTCCAGATTCCGCTGCACGAGAGCAGCTGCATGACCGGCCCTCCCACCACGGCCCTCTTCCTGGCCGAGGTGACGATGGTGCGCACCACCGGCATCTGGAAGTAGCCGTTAGCTAGCAGCCTTCAAGCGGCCGAGCTGGTCCAGCCGGTCGAGCGCGGGTGTGCTCCTGATCACCTTGCTGAACGAGATCAGGTCAGCAGCCACATTGAGCACGAGAAGAACAGCGGTCACAATCAGGCGCGCCCCGGGGCCCAGTGTCAGGAGCGCCCCCAGCCCCAGCGCCGCCCCGAGCGCATTGGCGCCCGCGTCTCCCAGCATCAACTTCTCGCCGAGGTCCTCGGGAAGCAGGCCGAGAGCCGCGCCCATCACCGGGGCCAGCGCCACCGCCGCGGCTCCTCCTCCTGCCGCCACGCTCAACCCCGCCCAGGCGACCAGCGAGACCTTGATGGTCCGGCCCGGCGCACGGTCGAAGGCGTTGGCCAGGTTGGCGGCCAGCGCCACGAGGGCCCCGTCGGCGGCGAGTCGGAGGACGCCACCGCCGCCCGAGGCGGCCGACCCCGCCGCGGAGGCCAGCATCAGGGCCAGGACGCCGCCCCCGAACAACTTGATGCCCCCGGCCGAGAGGCGCCCCGCGACGAGCGCCCGGAGGTGAGCCTTCCAGCCGCGCTCGGCGTCGCCCCCCAGGACGTCGTCCACGAAGCCCAGGGCTCCGAAGCCGAAGACGCCGGCCAGCATCACGGTCCGGGCGACACCCGGGCCTTGGACGGCCCCAACTCCGGCGGCCGCCGCCAGCGCCCGTCCGCCCTCGACGACCGCCACCGCCAGCGCCAGGACGATGCCCACGCCCGTCGGCAGGTAGTGGCTCCGGTAGTTCGGCCGCTGGAGCACGACCGACGCGAACAGCCCCGCCGACATCTTCCAGATGAGCTGGGCGGCCAGGAACCCGACGGCCACGCCCAGGACGACCGTCATCAGTCCACCCAGTGGAGGAGGGCGGCCACGGCCGCGCCCAGGGGCAGCCACACCGCCAGCGCCTGCGGGAGGCGGGCGGGCAGCAGCGGCTGGCCCGTCCGGCGAGCGAGGCGGGCGCCCAGCACCACGGCGCCGACGAGGTAGGCGACGCTGTGCGCCGCGCCCATCACGGCGAGCTTGGCGTCGCCGTGAGCGAGCGCTCCACCGGCGGCCATGAGGACGGCACCGAGACCGGCCGAGCTGAGCGCCACCACCGCCGGCGCCCGACCCTCGCCGAGGGCGTAGTGGGCCCGGACGAACAGCAGGAAGGCTCCATAGGGCAGGAGCCCGGCGGCGAGGGCGGCCAGCCCGACACCGATGAGGCGCCCGCCGCCCTGGCTGGTCTGGCCGAACGCCAGCATCTCCATCACCCGCGGGGCCAGCACCACCCCGGCGACGCTGACCGGCACGACGAAGTTCACCATGCCGTCGAGCGTCCACCGCAGTGACCGCCCGAACGCCGCGAGGTCGCCCCGCGACGCCTCGCCCGACAGCTCGGGCAGCACGGCGGTGATCAACGGCAGGGCCAGGACGGCATAGGGGACGAGGAAGCATGCGAAGGCGACCTGGTAGGCGACGACGCCACCGGAGACACCCATGCCGACGAGCAGCGCCGCAGCCAACAGGATCGCCGTCCCGGCATGCTGCAATCCGGCCCAGCCCGAGAGCCGGACGGCCGGACCGAGCCCGGGAACGCTGTCCGGGCGGGGTATACCGAGCCGGAGCCGGAACCCCGTCCGCCACAACGCCACAGCGGGGATCCCGACGAAGGCCGCGACCCCGAGCGTCCCGGCGGCCCCGAGCGCCCACCGCTCGCCGAGGCTGAGGTCGAGGCCGGGGGCTCCGGAACCGTGGAGGACCCGGAACGTGCCGAGGCAGAGCACCATCATCACGGTGTTGCCGATGGGGGCAACGGCCGTGACCGTGAAGTGCCGCTTGGCGTGCAGCACTGCGGTGCTCACCGCTCCGATCGCATAGAGCAGCACCTGGGGGATGAAGAGCCGCAACAAGAAGGTGGCCAGATCCTGCTGTCCGGCAGCCACGGCCGGGTCGGCCGTCCCGGTGGTCAGCAACCGGGCCAGCGCCGGAGCGGCCAGCACCCCGGCCAGACAGACCGGTCCGAGCACCACCAGCGACCAGCCGAGCAGCGCCCCGGCCAGTTGCTCGGCGTCGGCCTGCCCGGTCCGGGCCCGGCGCTCGAGCAGCTCGACGAAGGCCGGTACCAGCACAGCCGACAGGGCGCCGGCGGCCAGCAGGTCGAACAGGACGTTGGAGACGGAGTTGGAGGCCGAGAAGATGTCGCCGAGGTCGGTGGTGCCGAGGATGGCGGCGATGACCAGCACCCGGCCGAACCCGAGGAGGCGGGAGAGTGCCGTGGCCGCCCCCATGACCCGGGCGGCCCGGCCGACCCCCGCTGTCCCGGTCGGCCTCGATGGAGCTCCTCCTTCTCGCACCTCAGCAACGAGCGTGCCCGCCCCGTGGAAGCCCTTCGGCTCGCCGTTGCTTCGGCGCTCGCTCATCGCCGGCCCACCGCCGCCGGGACGCCGTCGGGCGGGGCCGCCTCGGGGGTCGGGAGCTGACTGGTTGCGCCCGGGCCCGTGCCGTAGTGCCCGGCCCGGCCCGTCCCCAACTCCTGGAGAGCGAGCGTCAGCGACACCTGGCCACGCAGCTCATCGAGGTCGTCGACGGTGGAGACCACACGGGAGAGGGCGGGATCTTCCCGCACTCCCCGTACGACGGCGCCGCGGGCCTTCAGCGTCGGGGTGGGCCGGAACACCTCGGCGAGAGCCAGCCGGCCTCCGGCGGCGGCGGCCGCCCGCAGGACCGGGATCGATACCGCGCCCGGCGGCGGGTGCGCCTGGGACCCGTCGATCAGGAGCATCCGGCTGCTGGAGGACGGCCAGGAGTCGAGCCCGACGGATCCGCCTCCGAGCGTGTCGAACGTGATCAGCCCGGCTTCGTTCAACGCCACCAGCGTGTCGACGCCTGACAGGGCCGGTGTCGAGGCCGACTCGACCCGGGCGCCGGTCGCCAGCCGGTGGCCGAGCGCCTCCAGCGCAACCTGGCGGAGATCCTCGACGGCAAGGCCGGTATCACCGATCGCCT
>JAICGL010000398.1 GCA_025923175.1 Acidimicrobiia bacterium | reverse complement strand
TCTGGTCGGCGGCGTAGAGAGCGTTGACGCCCGACAGGCAGACCTTGTTGAGGGTCATGGCCGGAACCGACATCGGGATGCCGCCCTTGACCGCCGCCTGGCGGGCGGTGATCTGCCCCTGGCCGGCCTGGAGCACCTGACCCATGATCACGTAGTCGACGGCGTCGCCGCCGATCCCGGCCCGCTCGAGGGCCGCCTTGATGGCGAAACCGCCGAGGTCCATGGCGGTGAAGCTGGCGAGCGCTCCCGACGTCTTGCCGATCGGTGTGCGGGCCGAAGAGACGATGACCGAACCAGGCATGGCGCACTCCCCTTGTCGTGGTGAAGACCATCGAGTCTAAAAGCCACTCCGTCCCCGATGAGAACCGAGTACCCCGTCCGAGGGAGGCTTCTCCCTCTTACGAGGGAGATACTGGCTATCGGCCGCGGAAATAGAATTACGTCAAGCAGCTGGTTGACATATCAAGCAGACCGGGGGGTAACATTTCCACATGCAGGAGATCCTGGACGCAATCCTCGCCAACGCCTCCGGACCCGAGCTGGAAGCACTTCCGCTCCCCGAGACGTTCCGGGCCGCCACGGTCCACAAGGAAGACGTAGAGCTCTTCGCCGGGCTCCTCTCCGAGGAGAAGGACCCGAAGAAGAGCATCCACATCGACCAGGTGCCGATCCCGGAGCTGGCGCCGGACGAGGCGGTCGTTGCGGTGATGGCCAGCGCCATCAACTTCAACACCGTCTGGACCTCGATCTTCGAGCCGCTACCGACGTTCCTCTTCCTCGACCGGCTGGGCCGGGAGAGCGTGTGGGGCAAGCGGCACGACCTGCCGTACCACATCATCGGCAGCGATGCTTCGGGTGTGGTGCTGCGGACGGGCTCGGCCGTGCGGAACTGGAAGCCTGGCGACCGGGTCACGATCCACTGCAATTACGTCGATGACCAGGACCCCACGGCCCACGACGACTCGATGCTGGCCGCCAACCAGCGGATCTGGGGCTTCGAGTCGAACTTCGGCGGCCTCGCCGATCTCACGGTCGTGAAGGCCAACCAGCTGATGCCGAAGCCCACCCATCTCACGTGGGAAGAAGCCGCCTGTAACGCCCTGACCAACTCCACCTCGTACCGGATGCTGGTCAGCCCGAACGGCGCCGCCGTCACCCAGGGCGACATCGTGCTGATCTGGGGGGCGAGCGGCGGGCTGGGCGGCTACGCCTGCCAGTACGTCCTCAACGGCGGCGGCATCCCGGTGGCCGTGGTCAGCTCCCCCGAGAAGGTCGCGTTGATGCACGAGCTCGGTGTGGAGAACGTGATCGACCGCAAGGCCGAGGGCTACCGCTTCTGGAAGGACGAGCGCACCCAGGACCCGGCGGAGTGGCGCCGCTTCGGCAAGCGCATCCGGGAACTGGCCGGCGGCGACCCCGACATCGTCTTCGAGCACCCGGGACGGCACACGATGGGCGCCTCGGTGTTCGTCACCCGCCGGGGCGGCACGGTCATCACCTGCGCCGCCACCTCCGGCTACATGATCGAGTACGACAACCGGTACCTGTGGATGAGCCTCAAGACCATCAAGGGCTGCCACTTCGCCAACTACCGGGAGGCGTGGGAAGCCAACCGCCTCATCTGCCAGGGCAAGATCCAGCCGATCCTCTCCGCCGTCTACCCCCTCGACGAAACCGGCGAGGCTGCGCTGCAGATCCACCACAACCTGCACGAGGGCAAGATCGGCGTCCTGTGTCTCGCACCTGAGGAGGGTCTCGGCGTCACCGACCCCGAGCTCCGGGCCAAGGTCGGCGAAGACAGGATCAACGTCTTCCGGAGGCATGCCTGATGTTGACGGAGATCGATCACGTCGCCATCGCCGTCCATGACCTCGAGGCGGCCATCGAGTACTACCGCGCCACCTTCGGTGTCGAGCCCGTCCACCGGGAACGCATCGAGAAGGACGGGGTCGACGAGGCCCTCATCAAGGTGGCCGACTCCTACATCCAGCTGCTCACCCCCACCCGGGAGGATTCCCCGGTGGCCAAGTACCTGGCCGCCAAGGGCGAGGGCATCCACCACGTCGGATACCGGGTGGACGACTGCGCCGAGGCCCTCGACCGGGTCAAGGGAGAAGGCCACCGGGTGATCGACGAGACCCCCCGCCCGGGCAGCCGCGGGACCACGGTGGCGTTCGTGCACCCCAAGGCAGCTTTCGGCACGCTGATCGAGCTGGTCCAAGAACGCTGAACCCCCACTAACCTTAAGCGGGCCATAAGCAGGTCCGGATTGTCCGGGTGTCGAAGCGAATGCGATACCGGTTTGGGCAGTCTTTTGCGGAGTAGGTGCGTATGGGGCGATATGGGGGGTCCACGATGCGGCGTTCGGTGCTGATGCCGGTGATAGGGGTGTTGGCGGCAACGGTCATGCCACTGGCAGCCGGAGCGGGATCGGGGACGGCGTCGGCTCCCAAGCGTGCCGCAACCCAGGCCTCATCGTTCACCCTCGGCGGCGCCAAGTGCTCGCTCATCGGGGTCCCGAGCGCCGACAGCACGCTGCCGGTTGGTGTCGGCACCTGCCCCGGCGTCCGGCCGGGCGGCGAGCTGCGCAGCGACATCGGCCAGTGCACCCTGAACTTCCTGTTCAAGACGCCCGAGGGCGAGCGCTACATCGGCACGGCCGGCCACTGCATCCTCGGCGAAGGCCCAGTGGCCGACTCGGCCGGCGAGAAGATGTGGCCGAAGGGCCAGGGGCCGGCGGCCACGAGCCCGGACGGCAAACGGTTCCGCGAGTTCGCCTACGCCGTCCTCCAGGACCCGAAGGACTTCGCCCTCATCCGGCTCGACCCAGGCGTAGAGGCCAGCCCCGAGATGTGCAACTACGGCGGCCCGACCGGCATCAACGACGACATCAGCGGCGACCCGACGGTGCTCCAGTACTTCGGTAACGGCATCGGAATCGGTATGGCCCTGCCGGCCCGCTCCGCGGTGGCCATGGGTCTGCCCCACGCCGACCACGTCTACGCCGCCGGCCTGGCTCTACCGGGCGACTCCGGCAGCGCCATCATCAGCGAAGACGGCCGGGCGGTCGGCGTGCTCGTCACCGTCGGCGTCCACGGCTTCGGGATCGACGAGAGCGGCGGCATCGACTTCGGCACCGTCGGCATCACCCGGATCGTCCCGCAGATGAAGCGGGCGGCCGAGGCGCTGGGCATCCAGCTGACGATGGTGACGGTCGGAAAGTAGCGCCCCACCAGCCCCGCAGCATCGGGGCCCGCCGGTGACCACCCACTAGCCTGGGTGCGAGCGCCGAATCCGAGCCCGGCCGAAGGGTTCGTATCGCGCGGCCGGTGAGGATGAGGGGCGAGTCATGGCGATCGAAGAGTCGGACATCCAGGAGCAGGCCGAAGCCGAGGCGCTCCACGGTGATGAGGGCGGTGCGGCCGCCGCGGCCGTCTCCCACCCGCTGCGGGAGCGGGTCGAGGAGTTGGGCAAGCTCAAGGAGGCGGCTCTCCACGCCGGGAGCCCGGCGGCCATCGAGCGCCAGCACGCCCGGGGCAAGCTCACCGCCCGTGAGCGGCTCGAGATCCTGCTCGACCCGGACAGCTTCGTGGAGCTCGACATGCTGGCCCGGCACCGCGCCCACGGCTTCGAGAGCGAGAAGACCCGCCCCCTGACCGACGGTGTCATCACCGGCTGGGGCACGGTGAACGGACGGAAGATCTTCGTCTTCTCCCAGGACTTCACCGTCTTCGGCGGCGCCCTCGGCGAGGTCTTCGCCGAGAAGATCCACAAGGTCATGGACCTCGCCGAGTCGGTCGGCGCGCCCTTCGTCGGCATCAACGACGGCGCCGGCGCCCGCATTCAGGAGGGCGTCGTCTCTCTGGCGGCCTACGGCGGGATCTTCTACCGCAACGTCAAGGCGTCGGGGGTCATCCCTCAGATCAGCGTGATCATGGGCCCCTGCGCCGGCGGCGCCGTGTATTCGCCGGCCATGACCGACTTCATCTTCATGGTCCGGGGCACCTCCCACATGTTCATCACCGGGCCCGACGTCGTGAAGGCGGTCACCGGCGAGGACGTCACCCAAGAGGAGCTCGGCGGGGCCATGACCCACGCCTCCAAGTCGGGGGTGGCCAGCTTCGTCTACGAGGACGAGAAGCAGTGCCTCGAGGAGGTCCGCTACCTCCTGTCCTTCCTGCCGTCGAACAACCTCGAGGACCCGCCCTTCGTCGCCCCCGAGGACGACGCCGAGCGGGCCTGCCCCGGCCTCATCGATCTCATCCCGGATTCGCCGAACAAGCCCTACGACATGAAGAAGGTCATCGCTGATGTCGTCGACGACGGCGACTTCATGGAGGTCTTCCCCTTCTGGGCCGGCAACATCGTGACCGGCTTCGCCCG
>JAICGL010000397.1 GCA_025923175.1 Acidimicrobiia bacterium | reverse complement strand
GCCGTGGCGGCGACACTCGGCGGCGGCCACCTCGGCCGCGTGGGCGGTCAGCGTGGCGATGAGGTCGTCGGGATCGAGGTCGCGCCCGAGGTGGTCGACGGCGTCCTCGGTGAACGCGTGGTGGTAGCGCTCCTTGCCGGTCGTCTTCGGCGGCGTCCGCGTCAGATAGAAGTCGTCGAGGAGCAGCGCCAACAGCGCCTGGTCGACTGTCCCCCGGGCGGCACGCCGCCCACCCGCGTCGTAAGTCTCGGCTCCCCGGGTGACGGCCACGACCGCCGCATCGATGAGGGCGTTTGCAGGGCCGGCGTCATAAGCGATCGCCGCCGGCGGCGACAACGACGCGAACCCGGAGCGGGCTGCCCACAAGACATGTGGGTGCTCCGCGCGGGGTTCTATGAACCCGTCGGTGCCCGAGGCCTCGGCGGCCCCCGTCGCGGCAACCACCGTCAGGTTCGCGATTCCGCCGAGGTTGAGGGCAGCGCGCTTTTCAGGAGCATCGCCGCCGAGGAGGAGGACGTCGAACATGCTGACCAGCGGTGCGCCCTGCCCTCCGGCGGCGACGTCGGCGCTGCGGAGGTCGGAGACGACCGGGAGTCCGCAGCGTTCGGCGATCCATGCGGGGCGGCCGATCTGGAGAGTGCCGGCCACCTTGCCGTCAAGGACCCAGTGGAAGACGGTCTGGCCGTGCGCCACGACAAGTTCGGCTCCGGGATGTCGCCGGGCAGCCCGCTCAGCTGCAGCGGCGAACTGATGCCCGACGGCCGTGTCGAGCCGGCAGACGGTCTCCATCGTCGTCGCACCCGGCGGCAGTGCCGCACGCAGCGCCGCAGCGAGCTCCGGGGAGTACGGCGTCGTCTCGTGGCCGAGCGGCGTCAGCCGCAGCACGTCGCCGTCGAGTTCGAGATCGGCGGCGGCAGCGTCGATGCCGTCCATCGACGTCCCCGACATGAGCCCGATGACGATCACGGGGCCGAGAGAGCCCGGCGGACGATCCCGCCGGATTGGTCGAGGCGAGCGCGGGCGGCGGTGGCGTCGACGCCGGCGAGAAGGGAGACGATGGCGGTCTTCACTTCGCCGTCGGCAGCCTCGAGGGCGGCGGAGGCAACGGCTGGGGTCACGCCGGCGGCGGTGACGACGATGCGACGTGCCCGGTCGACGAGCTTCTCGCTCCCGGCGCGGACGTCGACCATCAGATTCCCGAAGGTGCGGCCGAGGCGGATCATCACGACGGTGGAGATGGTGTTCAGCACGAGCTTCTGGGCGGCGCCCGCCTTCAGCCGGGTGGAGCCGGCAATCACCTCGGCTCCGACGACGACCTCGATGGCGTGGTCGGCGGCTCCCGAGACGAGCGAACCGGGGTGGCAGGAGAGTCCGATCGTGAGGGCGCCGGCCTCCCGGGCGGCGTCGAGGGCTCCCAGCACGTACGGCGTGCGACCACTGGCGCTGATTCCGACGACCGCGTCAGCAGGGCCGACGCCGAGCGCCAGCAGTTCCGCTGCGCCGGCGGCGGGGTCGTCCTCGGCACCTTCCTTCGGCTTGGTGATCGCCTGCGGGCCGCCGGCCATGAGGGCGATGAACTTGTCGGCCGCGTTGAAGGTCGGCCCGCACTCGGCGGCGTCGAGGACGCCCATCCGGCCGGCCGTACCGGCGCCGACATAAACGATGCGCCCGTCAGGTCGTTCGGTGAGCCAGGCGACGATGGCGTCGATGGCGCTCGCGATCTCCGGGGCCGCCCGGCGTACAGCTGCGGCGACGACAGCTTCCTCCGAGGCCATTAACCGGACCAGCTCCTGCGTTGGGCGGAGGTCGAGGTCGGCCAGCTCCGGCCTCACCCGCTCCGTAACCAGGCTGCCGAGGTCGGTCGCCCCGCCGGCCGAGGGTTCTGTGAGCGGAAAACCGCGGCTGGCGCGGATTTCCGCGCACAGAACGGGTGAATCCCCGGCGGCGGGCGTGGGGGTGACTGCGGGGGCGGGCCCGGTCAGGGCGTCGCAGAGGATCTCCCAGACCTGTTCGGGCGCTCGGGTGCCGAGGTAGCTCATGTGGCCGCAGGCTTCGTAGCCCCAGGTCCAGAGGTCGTGAACGCCGGCGGCCCGGGCAGCGGCGACCGCGGCGTAGATGTCGTCGGCGTCCTCCGGGCCGAGGCGGAACCCCTGGATCCAGATCTGGGGGTCGATGCCGGCGGCGACCGCCTGCTGTGCCACCCGTTCGGAGAACTCGGTGACGAACGGCCCGACCGGCTCCTTGAACGCCTGCCAGTACGGGTCGGTGGCCAGAGTGGCGACACCGGGAAGGCGGGCGACGGCCGACCAGTCGGCGACGCCGAGCGAACCGCTCGTGTGGGGCAGCAGGCAGACGGTGCTGCGCCCGCCGAGGCTGGCGACGTAGGCGGTGAGCTCACCGAGGAACTCGACCAGGCAGCGTTCCCGGAAGACCCGCACGTCGGCGGTGAGTTCCGTCGGCATGTCGTCGTCGCCGGTCTCGTCACACCAGCGCTGCACGCAGCGGGGACAGTGGCAGCCCCACCGTTCGAGGGGCTCGTCGAAGTGGGCGGGATGGGCCCAGTGGGGCTCGTCCCAGAAGATCCGGTCGGCGCCGGTCTCGACCGCAGCGGTGGCCCAGGAGCGGACGAACTCCCGGTAGGCCTCGGAGTTGAGACAGCCGGCGGCGATCGGGCGGCCGCTGTCGAGCACCTGGCCGACATGGGGATGGTGGGCCACGAACAGGCTCTCGGCCTCTCCCCCGAACGTGCGGCCCAGCCCCCACGGCCCGACCTGCACGAACAGCCCGGCGGCATGGGAAATCTCCACGATGCGGCCGAGCGTGTCCCGGTAGTAGGTCAGGTCGTTCTCGCTCATCGTGTGGAGCACGCCGGTGAAGCCGCGGGCGGCCAGGTCGTCCATGTCGGCCGCGACATGGCGGAGGATCCGGTTGCCGAAGTACGAGACGCCGATGGGCATGCGGTGTGCTTCTTAGCCGGTGACCGATCCCGCGACCATTCCGGTCGTGAGCCGCTTGTGGACTGCCAGGAAGAAGATCACAACCGGGATGGTGAACATGACACTCCCCGCCATGATCGCCCCCCAGTCGGCCTGCTCCTGTCCGACGTAGGCGGACAGGGCGACCGGCAGCGTGCGCAGGCTTTCCTTGTTGATGAACGTGAGCGCGATGAGGAACTCGTTCCAGGCGGCGATGAACGAGAAGATGGCCGTGGCGGCCAGCCCGGGCCCGGCGAGGGGGAAGATGACCCGGATCATCGCTCCGAACCGGGTGGCGCCGTCGCTCATGGCCGCCTCCTCGAGCTCTTTGGGGATCGTCTCGAAGAAGCTGCGCAGCAGCCATACCGCCAGCGGCGTGGTGAAGCTCAGGTAGGCGACGACGAGCCCGACCCACGAGTCGAGCAGCCCGAGGGCCTTCATCACCACGAACAACGGGATGATGAGGACGACGAGCGGGAACATCTGCACGCCCATGACCATGAGCAGCAGGTAGCGCCGCAGCGGGATGTCGAAGCGGGCCAGGGCATAGCCCGCCAGGGCGGCCACGGCCACGCCGGCCATGGTCGTGGCGGTGGCCACGATGATCGAGTTCCGCAGCGAGGTGGCGAAGCCGGCGTCGAGGACGTCGACGTAGCGGCCGAACTGCGGGCTGGGTGTCCACAGTGTCGGGTTCTTGGAGAAGATCTCGCCGTCCGGCTTGATCGAGGTGAGGAACATCCAGGCGAACGGCGCCACGGCGAGTAACCCGATCAGGGCGGCGGCGGCGTAAATGGCCACGGTGGCGGCGGGCCGACGTTTCATCGGACGGCTACTTCTTCCCGGGCGAGCCGCCCGTAGCCCATGGTCATGACGAGGAGGACGGCGAAGAGAGCCACGGCCAGAGCGGCGGCGGTGCCGAGGTGCAGGCGGGCGAATGCCTCCCGCCACACGGTGATGGCGACCAGCTCGGTCGAGCGGTAGGGGCCTCCGCCGGTCATCACGTAGACCTGGTCGAAGATCTTGAAGTCCCAGATGGTCGACACCACCACGAGGGTGAGGATCAGCGGCCGCAGCATCGGCAGCGTGATGTGGCGGAGCATCTGGAGGGGGCCGGCGCCGTCCATGCGGGCCGCCTCCTTCACCTCCGTGGGGATCGACTGGAGGCCGGCGAGCAGCGACAGGGCCACGAACGGGAACGACTGCCAGACGACGACCACGCCGACGGCGATGAAGGCGGGCCAGCGGTCGTTGAACCAGGAGAACCCGGTGAAGTCGTGGCCGAGGTGGGACAGCGTCCAGTTCACCAGGCCGTACTGGTCGTCGAACATCCAGCGCCACACCACCCCGGCCGACACCCGGGGGACGGCCCACGGCAGGAGGACCAGCACCCCCAGGAGCGCCCGGCCCTTGAACCGCTGGTCG
>JAICGL010000396.1 GCA_025923175.1 Acidimicrobiia bacterium | reverse complement strand
AAGCGTCCTTTCGTTCTTAGATCCCCAGGAGGTCTTCATCATGTCGCGATCGGTACACCACAAGCCCCTTCGGCGGTTGCTCATGGCGGTGATGTTCTGCGGCCTGATGCTCGGCGCCGGCCATCCTGCCGTCGCGCATGAGGGGGGCGGCTACAACGATGGGGGCTACAACGGTGGCGGCTACTACCAGGGCAACGATCATCGCCACGATTCGAGCTACGAGCAGGGCTACAGCCTCGGCCACAAGCACGGGTACAACGACGGTAAGAAAGCCTGCGACTCCGACGCCCGCAAACGCGACGAGGGTAGGCGGTTCAGCCAGGGCCAGTACGACCGCGGCTATGCCGACGGATACGACACCGGCCACCGCGCCGCCTGCGACGACCATGCCCATGGGAAGCCAGATCCGAGCTATCGGCAGGGCTACCGCGTCGGCTACAAGCGAGGGTTCAAGGACGGTCGGAAAGCCTGCGACTCCGACGCCCGCCACGGCGAAGACCGCAGGCGGCCCAGCCAGAGCCGGTACAACCGCGGCTACGCCGACGGATACCACGCCGGCCACCGCGCCGCCTGCGATTAGCGTTTCCCGGTGGCTAACGGCGGGCCATGTTGGCGAACTTGGTCAGGTGCTCCAAGAATGCGAGGCGGACCTTGCCGGTGGGGCCGTTGCGGTGCTTGGCCACGATGATCTCGGCGGTGCCTTTTTCGGTCGACTCGGGGTTGTAGGCGTCGTCGCGGTAGATGAAGGCGACGACGTCGGCGTCCTGTTCGATCGAACCACTCTCGCGGAGGTCGGCGAGCATCGGGCGTTTGTCGGTGCGGTACTCCAGGGAGCGGTTCAGCTGGGAGAGGGCCATGACGGGGGTTTCGAGGTCGCGGGCGAGGATCTTCAGGCCGCGGGAGAGCTCGGAGACTTCGACCTGGCGGTTCTCGGAGCGGCGGGGGGTGCTCATCAGCTGGAGGTAGTCGACGACGACGAGGCCGAGGTCGCCGTGCATCGCCTTCAGGCGGCGGCACTTGGCCCGCATCTCCATCACGGTCAGGTGGGCGTTGTCGTCGATGTAGAAGGGCGCCTCGGCCAGGCGGCCGACGGCATGGCTGATTTTCGTCCAGTCGCTTTCGGGGATTCGACCCGTTCGCAGCAGGCGGGAGTTGACGCCGGCCTCGGCGGCCAGCATCCGTTGCGTCAGTTCGAGGTAGCCCATCTCCATCGAGAAGAAGACGACCGGCTTGCGGGTCTCGAGCGCGACATGCGATGCCGCCCCCAAGGCGAAGCTGGTCTTGCCCTGGCCGGGCCGGGCCGCCACCACGATCAGGTTCGAGGGCTGGAACCCGAGCAGGACCTCGTCGAGGTCGATGTAGCCCGACGGCACGCCGGTCATGGCGCCGTCGCGCTCGAAGAGCGCCTCGAGTTGCTCGAGGCTTTCCTGCAGCGCCGGATAGATGCCCTTCAGCGAACTCGAAAGGCGGCGGTTGGCCACGTCGAACACCAGGGTCTCGGCCTGGTCGAGCGTGTTGGTCACGTCGTCGGGCATGTCGTAGCCCATCTCGGCGATTTCGCCGGCCACGCCGATCAGGCGGCGCAGCAGGGAGTGCTCTTCGACGATGCGGGCGTAGTGCGCCGCGTTGGCCGCCGCCGGTGTCCCGACCTGGATGCGCAGGATCGCCTGCTTGCCGCCGAGGGCCTCGAGCAGGTCGGCCCGCCGCAGTTCCTCGGCGACGGTGACCGGGTCGACCGGCTCGCCCCGGCCGTAGAGCGTCTGGATGGCCTCGAAGAGATGCCCGTGGGCCGGCTTGTAGAAGTCGTCCGGGCTGACCGTCTCAACGGCTGAGGCGATGGCGTCCTTCGAGAGGAGCATCGCTCCCAGCAGCGACTCTTCAGCCTCGATGTTGTGAGGCGGGACGCGCCCGCCCCCCGACGGCCGCGACGGCTCCCGCATGTTGCTGATCGATTGGACCACCCGTCCGCCTCTCCCCGCACCTCTCCACCCGCCACACCCTGAGGGCGGTCATCGTCGCGTCGGACCCTTGTGGGGAGGAAGGGGCATAACCCTGTGAATTTCTCGGGGAGTTATCCCCACCCGGGGGCGACGCAGCCGCCGACTCGAACATATGTTCGATCATGCTCGCGCGACGACCGTGCCGTCAAGGCCCGACGGCAAGGCGCAGTCGCGAACTACTGCGAGATGACGTCGATGGTGACGGGAACCTCGACCTCGCTGTGGAGGCGGATCGGGATCTCGTGGGCGCCGAGTGTCTTGATCGGCTCGAGGTGGAGCTTGCGCCGGTCGAGGTGGATGCCCGTCTGGGCCTCGATCGCTTCGGCGATGTCGGTCGAGGTGACCGAACCGAAGAGCCGGCCGCCCTCGCCTGAGCGGGCGGTGATCTGGATGCGCGTCGCCGCCAACTGGCGGGCCACGGCCTCCGCCCCTTCCTTCTCCCGCATGTCGCGGACCTGGCGGGAACGGCGCATGGACTCTGCCTGGCGCATGACGCCTTCGGTGGCGGCCATGGCCAGGCCCTTCGGCACGAGGTAGTTGCGGGCGTACCCGGGGGCGACCTCCACGAGGTCGCCCTTGTTGCCGAGGTTCGCAACATCGGCTCGGAGCACGATCTTCACGGTGATACTCCCTGGCGCTTACTTAGAACGGCTCGTCGCCGAAGTCGTCGTACGGCGGGGGCTGCTCCGCGGCCGGTGCTGCGGGGCGGCCGTAGCCGCCTCCGCCCCCACCCCCTCCCTGGTCTCCGCCGCGGCGCTCGGTCTTCTCGACCTTGGCCGTTGCCCAGCGCAGGCTGGGGGCGATCTCGTCGGCGATGATCTCGACGACGCTGCGCTTGTTCCCCTCCTGCTCCCAGGAGCGCTGCTCGAGGCGGCCGGTCACGATGACCCGGGCACCCTTCTTCAGCGACTCGTTGACGTTCTCGGCCAACTCCCGCCAGGCGATCACGTCGAAGAAGCTGGTGGCCTCCTGCCATTCACCGCTGCTGCGGTCCTGCCACTTGCGGTTGACCGCAACGCCCAGCCGGACGTTGGCCTGGCCGCTCGGCGTGTACCGCAGCTCGGGGTCGCGAGTGATGTTGCCCACGATGGTGATGCTGTTGCCAGCGGACATCTTCTGCCTTCCTTCCTACGCTTCCGCCTGGGCGGGCGCAGCCCGGGCCTTGAGAGCGGCCTCGGGAATGCGGATCACCTTGTGGCGGATGACTTCGTCGGCAAGGGAGAGCATCCGGTGCAGCTCCTCCATCACCTCGGGCTCGGCCGTCGCCTCATGGAGGACGTAGTAGCCCTCCCAGCGGTGGCGGAGCTCGTAGGCGAAGCGGCGCTTGCCCCACCGGTCGACCTTGCCGGGGGTACCACCCCGACTGCGGATGAACTCCGCGTACCGGTCGACCGCTGCCCGGATCGTCTCCTCCTCCAGGCTGGCATCGAAGATGAGCATGACCTCGTACGGCCTCATGGACCGTGCACCTCCTGTGGGCCGCAGGCTGGCCTGCGGGCTCCCCTCTTCGGGGAGCAGGACGGTTCGGTGGAGGGCGCGACCCCGCAGAGCCACGCACTCCCGGTAGGACGAGGAAGGTTAACAGCTTCGATGCCGCCCATCGTCATGCACGATACGCCGAGGGTGTGACAGTTACCCGGGGGTGTGCAGAGATCTCAGACCGGCGGGCGCCGGCCCCAGGCCGTCACCATGATCGGGAGGAGGAAGGAGAGTCCGCCGTCGTCGATCGCCTGGAGGTACTCGTCCACCTCCGCCGCGGAGAACAGGCCGAGCTCCTCCATCCGGGGACGCAACGCCAGCACGGTGAGCTGCCACCACGCCGCCGCCGGCGTCCCGCTCAGCCCGATGTGCACCCGGCCGTCGGCTCCGACGTCGGTGAGCCCGGCGGCCCGGAACGTGAGCGGGAGGCCCCGCCCGAGCTCCGGCGCACCGCTCGGGAACAAGCCCCTCAAACCCTCGTGGAAGCGGAGCACCAGCTCGCTCCGGGGTCCGAGGGACACGGCCGCCAGACTCGACCACTCGAAGTCCTCCAGCACGAGCCAGCCACCCGGCCGGAGCGCTGCCGCCAGTCGGGCGACGACCTCGTGCTGGCGATCGGGGAAGAAGTCCATCACGAGCCGCGAGTGGATGAGATCGAAAGACTTCTCCTCGAGCGGGTCGGCGAGGATGTCGTGCCGGCGGACCTCGAGGTTCGTCTCGGTCAGCCTCTCCAGGAAGACGGTGTCGAGGTCGGTGGCCACCACCCGCCCTTCGGGACCGACGCGATCGCACAGCCACCGGGCGACGGAGCCGGCCCCGGCGCCGAAATCCAGGCAGTGCGCAGCGGGTGGCAGCGGGATCTGCTCGAGATGCTCCCTGCTGATCGGGTCGAAGATCTCCTGAAGCAGGCCAAGCCTGCGCCGCTCCAGCTCCGAGCTGTT
>JAICGL010000395.1 GCA_025923175.1 Acidimicrobiia bacterium | reverse complement strand
GAGTTTTCGCTGAGTCCGCGGTGCCAGGAGCTGCGTGAGAAGCTGACGCAGTTCATGGATGACGACGTCTACCCGGCGGAGGCCGTCTACGAAGAGCAACTGGCGACCGGCGACCGGCACGCTCACCCGCCGATCATGGAGGAGCTCAAGGCCGAGGCCCGCCGCCGGGGCCTGTGGAACCTCTTCCTGCCGCACAAAACGCAGTGGACCGATGGCCTGTCGAACATCGACTACGCCCCGCTGGCCGAAATCATGGGCCGGGCGTGGATCGCCTCCGAGGCCTGCAACTGCTCCGCTCCCGACACCGGGAACATGGAGATCCTCACCATGTTCGGCACGGCCGAGCAGCAGGAGCAATGGCTGCAGCCGCTGCTGGAGGGCGAGATCCGCTCCGCTTTCGCCATGACGGAGCCGAAAGTGGCCTCGTCCGACGCCACCAATATCGAGTGTTCGATCGTGCGCGACGGCGACGAGTACGTGATCAACGGGCACAAGTGGTTCATCTCCGGAACGCTGCACCCGCTGTGCAGGCTGCTGATCGTCATGGGGAAGACCGATCCCGACGCCGCTCCCCACCTCCAGCAGTCGATGGTGCTGGTGCCGCTCGACACGCCGGGCGTCACCGTGCTGCGCAACATGCACGTCTTCGGCTACGACGACGCCGAGGGCCACGTCGAAATGACGTTCGAGGACGTGCGGGTGCCGGTTTCGAACCTGCTCGGCGACGAGGGCGGCGGGTTCGCCATCGCCCAGGCCCGGCTCGGCCCCGGCCGCATCCACCACTGCATGCGGACGATCGGCGCGGCCGAACGGGCCCTGGAGCTCATGTGCACCCGGGCGCACGCCCGCAGCCCGTTCGGCAAGCCTCTGGCCGAACAGGGCGTCGTGCAGACGTGGGTCGCCGACGCCCGTATCGACATCGACCAGGCCCGGCTCTACACCCTCTACGCCGCCTGGCTGATGGACACCGCCGGCAACAAGGCCGCCCGGACGGAGATCTCCGGCATCAAGGTCGCCGTTCCCAAGATGGCGTTGGAGGTCATCGACCACGCCATCCAGACCTACGGCGCGATGGGCGTCTCGCAGGACACGCCGCTGGCCCGGATGTGGTCCTGGACCCGCGCGCTGCGCTTCGCCGACGGCCCCGACGAGGTGCACCGCATGGGAATCGCCCGCCGGGAGCTCCGCCGCTGGGCGCCGGGGTCCTAGGCCGCAGGGGGCGGCGGCGGGACGGGCTCGACGACGCAGAGGGCGAAGACGTGGGCCTGCGTGTTCGGGCTGGCCTGGCCGCCGGAGGAGACGATGGCGCTCCAGGCGGCAGGGTGGGCGGTGCCGGCAAGGGCGGGCACACCGGACAGGTCACTCGGATAGCTGCCCCGGAGGTGTACGCCCTGCTGCACGGTGCCGACCAGACGGTCGGCGAGGACTCCGCCGCCGATGAGCGAGTCGGTCCCGCAGCCCACCGTGGTTGTGGTCGTCGTGCGGGCGAGTCGCGGGCCGGGCGCATCGACACGGGCGACACGCGTCGCCAGTCCCTCGCCTGCGGCGCAGACGGCATAGGCAGTGGTGGTGTTGCTGAGTCCACCGACCGTGCTCGCGACGGCTGTCCAGGACGTGGCGTTGACCGAGCCGTCGAGCAGCATGTTCCCGGCGGCGTCGCTGGGGTACATGCCCACCGGCTTGAGGGCAGGCGCTCCGGGCGGTGTCGCCAGTGCTCCCCCGCCGACGATCAGCGTGCCGGGCGGGCAGGTCACGGTGACTTGGCCCGTGCCGGTCTGGATCGGAGCGTTCACCGACCCGCTGACGACGACCCGCTGGTCGAAGGCCCTGGTGGTGCAGAGCGCCAGGCTCGTGACATGGTTACCGACTTCAATTTCGGCGCCAAAGTTGGCTGTCGCCGACCATGCCACCGGGTCAGCCGTGGCGTCGACCACGGGTGCACCCTCCATGTCCGAGGGATAGCTGCCCTTCCCGCGCAACGCGGGAGACGTTAACGGGACCGCCGGGTTGACCCTGCCCACCAGCATGCCGCCACCGATCAGTGGCGTTCCTGAGCCGCAGTGGGCGATAGCGGTGGTGGCCGTGGCCGGGCTGGAGGTCATCCGGACGCTCGCCGACGCCACGAGGACGCGTGGCACCGTTTGGGCCTTGGCCGGCAACGCCGTCGCGGCGGCCACGAACGCCAGCGCGAGCGCGACGCGTCTCCCCTTCATTTCGCCTCCCCAGCGGTTCCCCCAGCACCAACCAGATTACCTCAGGTGGTTCTCGATCAACTCGGCTCCCCGGGTCGTGTCTTCGTGGAGGAAGAAGTGGTCGCCGGCCACGACCTCGAGGGGGGACGCCGGCAGCGGCGGCGATGCCTTCGAATCGCTCGAAGGCCACGAAGGAGCGGTCGCCGGCCAGTACGGCCACCGATGCGGTGAGGTGGGGCAGGTGGTCCCAGGCGGCGTGCACACCCTCCCGCGACATGGGGCTGCCGAAGATGGCCGCTTCGACGGCCGGTGGGCAGGCCAGCTCCACCTGGCCGTCGGGCCGGTCGACCGTTCCCCAGTAGATGTAGGCGGCCAGCGCCTCGGGGGCCAGGCGGTTCATCGGCGGCCGGGTGCCGTAGGAGTGGATCATCGCGTCGCGCGACGGCCAGACCATCTTGCGGCGCAACGCGCCGACCGCCAGCGGGTGCGCCTGGTCGGGTAGCCGGTCGGCGGTGGCGGCAAGGGCGATCGGCTCGCAGAGTACGAGGCGGCGCGCCAGCCCGGGTTGTCTCCGGTCGATGTGGATGGCCACGCCACCACCCAAAGAGCCGCCCACGATGTCAACGTCGTCGAGGCCCATGGCGCCGAGGACGGCGATGACGTCGGCGGCCATCCCCTCGTAGTGGTACGGGTCGGGCGGCTCGGGCTTGTCGGTGCCGCCGTGGCCCCGCAGATCGACGCCGATCGGGTGGAAGGAGCCTGCGGCGGCGAGGCGGCGGGCGATGGGATCGAAGAGCCCGGCGCAGAAGCCGTTGGGATGGAGCAGCACGAGCGGGCGGGCATCCGCAGCACCGCCCCAGTCGAGGACGGCGATCGTCAGGCCGTCGTGCGTGACGGTGAACTCACGGGGCGATCCGCTCAGGTCGTCTTCTTCGCCCGGCTCGGTGCCACCCGGGGCGGCTCGTTGGGCATCTTGGGATAGACGGGCGGCCAGGGGGCGTCGAGAAGCCCGTTGGCCATGTCGCGCTCGTGGAGGGCAAGCAGCGGTTCCAGCGACTGCGGCGTTCCGTAGGTGGCGCGCCAGGGGTTGCCCTGCTCCTTGACCCGGGCCGGGAGCGTGGCGATGGTCATGGCGGCAGGGTCGACGCTGTCGAGCTCGTCCCAGCTGAACGGCGCCGAAGCCTGGCCGCCGGGAAGGGGCCGCACCGACCAGGCGCCGAACACGGTCTTGTGGGGCGAGTTCTGGTTGAAATCCACGAACACCCGCCGTCCCCGCTCCTCCTTCCACCAGGCGGCGGTCAGAAGATCGGGGTGGCGCCGTTCGAGCTCCCGGGCCAGTGCCACCGCACAGGCCCGCACCTGGATGGAGTCCCAGCGGGGCTCGAGCCGGAGGTAGACGTGGAGGCCGTCGCCACCGGTCGTCTTCGGCGCACCGACGAGCCCGAGCTCGTCGAGGAGGGCGTTGACCCGGCGGGCCCCTTCCCTCACCTCGTCGAAGGTGATGCCCGGAGTGGGATCGAGGTCGATGCGGAGCTCGTCGGCGTGGTCGGGGTCGGCCGCCATGTAGGGCCACACATGGAAGCCGAGGCACCCGATGTTGACGGCCCAGGCGACGTGGGCGAGGTCGGCGACGACGAGGGCGTTGGACGTCGTCCCGTTGGGCGTGCTGACGACGGTGGTCTGGAGCCAGTCCGGAGCGTCCTTCGGGACCCGCTTCTGGAAGAAGTTCGTCCCTCCGGCGCCTTCGGGGAACCGCTGCAGGAGCACGGGTCGCCCGCCCATCGTCGACATGAGCGGCTCCCGCACCGACTCGTAGTACCGGACGAGGTCGAGCTTCGTCTCTCCCCGCTCCGGGAAGAACACCTTGTCGGGGCTGGTGATGCGGACCTCGCGCCCGTCCAGCTCCAGCAGCGTCTCTTCGGACTTCGTCGCCATACCTCTTACGACGATTCCTCGGCGGCGAACTCATCGAGATACCGCGCCGCCTCGACGGTGCGCTTGAGGACGGCGCTGACGGCGGTGGTGTCGAGCGTTTCGAGCCCCTCGACCGGCGTGACCGTCACGGTGCGGGGGAGCTCTTTGAGCGGGAAGCCGAGCCGCTTCCAGAGGCTGGTGACGGGCGCCATGACGGGGCGCGGGTCGTTCCGCTGCGCTTCGAGCGGCACGCAGGCGACGAGCAACCCGATCCCGGCGTCGATGGCTTCGCCGATCTCGTCCTCGTCGACCGTGTCG
>JAICGL010000394.1 GCA_025923175.1 Acidimicrobiia bacterium | reverse complement strand
AGGAGTCCCAACCCATGGGCGACAGGACGGCATGGCCCCGCATGGTCTGGTACCGGCACAGCGCGTCACCCAGCGTGTAGTTGCGCACGTGGCCCATGTGGATCGGCCCCGACGGGTAGGGGTACATGCACAGGTCGTAGAACTTGGGCCGCGGATCGCTCTCGTCGATCTCGTAGGTCCCGCGCTCGTCCCACACCTGCTGCCACTTGGCCTCGACGGCCTGTACGTCGTACCCCTCGCTCATAGGCGGAGCAGTCTACCGGTGCCTCCCACCAGCCCCGATGCCCATTTTGGGGCGAACGGCGCCCCGGTCTCACCGGTGGCGCTGCTACTCTGGGGCGCCGCACCGGGGCCATAGCTCAGTTGGCAGAGCGCTTGCATGGCATGCAAGAGGTCGGGGGTTCAAATCCCCCTGGCTCCACGGGAGAGCCCCTCGCACGAGGGGCTTTTATCATTGGCCATGGCCGGAACGGCTTGGCAGACGAAGCTCGTGGGCCGCGCCGACGAGCTCGTCCAGCTGGAAGAGGAATGGCGGCGGGCGGCCTCCGGCCAGTTCCGCTGCGTCCTCGTCGAAGGTGACCCCGGGGTCGGGAAGACGCGGCTGGTCGAGGAGCTGGCCGCCCGCCATCGCCGCCGCGCCGTAATCCTCGCTGCCCGGGCATATCCACTCGGCACGACGGCATCGTTCGGTCTGTGGGCCGAAGCCCTCGAGGGACAACTGCGGGGCCTCCCCGCCGAGGAGATCTCCCGCCTCTGTGGCGGCTTCCTGGACGACCTGGCCGAGCTCCTCCGCAGCGTGGCGGCCGTGCGGGGGGCGGCGCCGGACCACGCACCGCCGCGGTTTCGTGTGCTCGACGGCCTGGCCGTGGTCCTGGCCAACATGGCCCGGCAGGCGCCCGTCGCCGCGCTCCTGGACGACGTCCACCTGGCCGACGACTCGTCCTGGCAGGCCCTGGGCTACCGGGCCCGCAACCTCGCGGGGGCCCGCGTGCTCGTCGGGGCCGTCGCCCGCCCCGCCGCGGTGCCCGCCCCGCCGGCGGCCGCCGAGGTCCTCCATGGGCTGGAGCAGGAAGGGTTGCTGCGCCGGATGGCCCTCGGCCCCCTCGACCACCGAGCGGTCGAGGAGCTGGCCGAGGTGTACCTCGAGGGGCAACCCCCTCCCAAAGCCCTGGTCGAATGGCTGAAGGACCGGTCCCGGGGCAACCCGCTGTTCGCCCTGGGGCTCCTCCAGGCCCTGGAGGACGAGGGCGCCGACCTGTCGGCCCCTGCGCTCCGTTCGGTCCCCGAGAGCCTGGCCGACCGGGTGCGGAGCCGGCTCCGCCTCCTCGACGAGGCCAACCTGGCCACGCTCGCCATCCTCGCCCTCCTCGAGCGCCGGGTCGGGCTCGACGACCTCGTCCGGGTGACCCAACAGCCGCTCGACCAACTGGCCGCCATCCTCGAACGCCTGGTTGCCTCCCGGCTGGTCCACGAGGAGGAGCGAGGACGGGAGCTCACGTACGAGATCGCCCACCCCCTCATCCAGGACACCGTGTACCAGAGCACCGGCCTGGCCCGCCGCCGGCAGCTCCACCGCCAGGTTGGCCGAACCCTGCTCGAGGCCGGCCGGCTGGCAGAGGCGGCTCCCCATTACGCCCGCTCAGCCGAGACCGGGGAGCCGGAGGCCATCGGTGTGCTGCTCGACGCCGTACGCCACGCCGACAAGCGGGAGGCCTATGCCGAGGCGCTGAGCCTGCTGGCCGCCATCGTCGGGCTGCTGCCGGGTGGAGACGAGCGTTGGGTCGACGTCCTCGACGCCATGAGCTGGCGGGCCGACTGGCTCGTCGACCACCGGGCCGACGTCAACTCCATCATGGGCATCCGGGCCATGCGGGCCATCGAGGAGGTGCTCCAGCGCTCCCCCGACCCCGCCCGGCGTGCCGCCGTCAAGTTTCGCCTGGCCAGCTTCCTCACCTGGGGGACGGGCGAACTCGAAGAGGCGGAGCGTGCCTGCGTCGAGGCGGTCGAGCTGTTCGAGCAGGCGGGCGACCACCCCAAGGCCCTGCTGGCCGCCGTCGAGCTGGCCTGGATCCGTGGTCTGCGGGGCGATCTGGCCGCCTGGGAGTCCGGAGCCCAGGGGGTCGTCGATGCCGCCGCGCCGGCCGGACGCTTCGTGCTCCAACAGGCCCTCGAGGCGCGGGGATGGGCCGCCTTCTGGCGGGGCCGCTTCCCCCAGGCCGAGGACACCTTCCGGACGGCCATCACCATGGCCCGGGAGGACCGCAAGCTGTACCGGCTCACCTGGAACCTGTCATCGCTGGCCCTGACGTTCGCTGTCGAGGGCCGGCTCGCCGAGGCGACACCGCTTCTGGAGGAGGCCCGGTCGGTCACCCCGGCCTGGCGGGAGACGATGCTCCTCGAGCAGGAAACGACCATCCGGTGGTTGGCCGGCGACTTCCCCGCCGCCGTGGCCAGCGGCCGGGAGGCGGTCGCCCAGAACCCGACCGCCAGTCGCAGGCGCAGCATCGGCATGGCCATCGCCGCCGCCGCGGCCGCTGACACCGGCAACCTGGCAGAGGCTCGCGCCTTCCTCGACCGGGCAAAGGCGGCGTGCCGCGACTTCGACTGGCTCTTCTATGCCGAGTACTGCGCCTATGCCGAGGCCGTCATCGAATGGCGCGAGGGGAACGCCGAAGAAGCCCTGACCGTGCTCCAGAGGGTCCACGCCAAGATGCTGTCGTGGCAGGCCTGGCCCTTCTTCGCCATGGTGCTGGTGGACCTCGCCGAAGTGGCAGGCGAGCTGGGCCGCACCGATGTCACCGGCGAGGCCGCAGGGAGTCTCGGTCGGGCCAGCGACACGCTCGACCGGCCGTTCTATCGAGGCATGGCCGCCCTCGGCACCGCGTGGGCCCGGCTGACCGCTGGCCTTCCCGATCAGGCGGCGGAGGCGGCCGCGCAGGCGGTCGACCTCTTCTCGGCTGTCCGCGCCCAGGGCTACCTGGGGCGGGCGCTCGACGTGCAAGGGCGCGCCCTGGCCGGCACGGACCGGAACGCGGCCCGGGAGGCGCTGCGGCAGGCGGCGGAGACGTTCGAGACCTGCGGGGCGGTCTGGCGGAGGGACCGCGCCCTCGGAATGCTCGGCCAGCTCGGGAGTGCGGGCCGGCGGATGGTCGGAGCGGTCCGGGGGGCCGGCTCGCTCACCCGGCGGGAGCGGGAGGTGGCGCACCTGGCGTCAGCCGGACTCAGCGCCAAGGAGATCGGCCAACAGCTCGCCATCGGCGAGCGGACGGTCGAGACCCACCTGGCCAGGGCTTACGCCAAGCTGGGGGTCTCCTCCAAGATCGACCTCGTGCGGCACGCTGCGGAGCTGGAACTCTGAGGGTTTCGTAGCAGGTCAGAGGGACAATCAAGGCTTTGTCCGTACTGGTACGGACGACACCGACCGTCCGGCTGCTTACTTTCGTCTCATGGTGGCTCCTTCATCGGTTCCGCTGACCAAGGACACGATCAGCGACGGGGCTTCGTACTCGTTGGCGGGCCGGGTTTTCCACGCCGGCGACGGGTGCCACACGTTGGTCCCTCAGGCTCCGGAGGTGGGCTGCTCCGCCACCGCATGGCTCATCGACAGCGGCGCTGTCCGGGGAGTCGACGTTTCCGGTCTGCGGGTCGTCACGATCAGCTGGCGAGGAGGGCCGACATCATCGGTGGCACCTCGGATCGTCGCACTCGTCGATGAGGGAGCGACCTCCGAGCAGGTGCAGGCACTCGCCGAAGCGTTCCAAGGGCAGCTCGGCGGCCCCCTGAGCTGCTTCGCCCTGCTGGACGGGACGTGGTCCGGGATCTGCCAGGTTCCGATCGAGCTGACCTGCGACGGCGGCTCGTGCATCCTTTCCGTTCCCAACCGATTGCGCATGGCCATCCCCGGGCCGGACCTTCCGGCGGCGTACAGCCCCGCCCGCGAGTCCGGGGTGCCGGTCGACTGGGCACTCGGCTGGGTCGGGAAAGGCGCGGCGGTCTCGATGACCATGCCGAACGAGCGGTGGGCCTTCGACGCTCAGGACTGCCAGGCCTTCTTCGCCTGGTTCGCGACACGTTCGGTACCGGCGACCAACCAGGCGCCGCTGGGCCCGTCGTCCTGGCCCGAGGACAGGATCTGGGCCGCCTGGGCCACGATCGAGAGCTGGTGGCCGTACCGCCCGTTCTACGGGAGGTGCTGACCCCTACTCCAAGGCACGGAGCAGGGCGACCACTTCAACTCGGCGGGCGTGCTCGGCCCAGCCGAGCGGGGTGGCATTAAAGCCGGCGTCGCGCAGCCCGGGGTCTGCGCCCATCTCGAGCAGTGTCTGGACGACGGCGACGTCCCCGTCGTAGGCCGCCTGGTGCAACGGGGTGATACGGGCCCACACGTTGACGTCGAAGCCGAGTTCGGCCAGCAGCCGGATCGCTTCGGT
>JAICGL010000393.1 GCA_025923175.1 Acidimicrobiia bacterium | reverse complement strand
TGTGGACGGGGTCGCTGAGCGGGCGGATCACCTTGCCGTCGGGCGGCCCGGGATCGAGGGCGTCGAGGTTCTCGGCCACGGTCTTTCCGGTCACGGTCAGGCAGTCGCCGTGGATCAGCCCGGCCTCGAGCAGCTCCCGCATGACGACGGGGATGCCGCCGATGCGGTCGATGTCGACCATCTGGTAGCGGCCGCCGGGCTTCGTGTCGCCGATGTGGGGCACCTTGCGGGAGATCCGGTCGAAGTCGTCGAGGACGAGGTCGACCTGCGCCTCGTGGGCGATCGCCAGAAGATGCAGGACAGCGTTCGTGGAGCCGCCGAGCGCCATCGACACGGCGATGGCGTTCTCGAACGCCTCCCTCGTCATGATCTGGCGGGGCCGGATCCCGAGGTTGAGGAGGTTCATGACTGCCTCGCCGGAGGCGTGGGCGAAGGCGTCGCGGCGGGAGTCCGGTGCCGGCGGTGTGGCCGAACCGGGCAGCGACATGCCGATGGCCTCGGCGATCGACGACATGGTGTTGGCGGTGAACATCCCGGCGCAGGACCCCTCGCCCGGGCAGGCCACCCGCTCGATGTCGTCGAGGTCGTCGCGGCTGATGATCCCGGCGGCGCAGGCCCCGACGGCTTCGAAGACGTCCTGGATGCTGATGTCCTTGTCGCCGTAACGGCCGGGCATGATCGTGCCGCCGTAGAGGAACACCGCCGGCAGGTTGAGCCGGGCCGACGCCATCAGCATCCCCGGCAGGCTCTTGTCACAGCCGGCCAGCGTGACCATGCCGTCGAAACGTTCGCCGTGCATCATGCACTCGACCGAGTCGGCGATGATCTCGCGGGACGACAGCGAGGCCCGCATCCCCTCCGTCCCCATCGAGATGCCGTCGGACACGGCGATGGTGGTGAACTCCAGGGGGAAGCCCCCGGCGACCCGCACCCCCTCCTTGGCCGCCTTGGCCAGGCGGGACAGCGGCAGGTTGCAGGGTGTGACCTCGTTCCACGAGGAGGCGATGCCGACCTGGGAGCGGCCCCAGTCGCCTTCCCCCATCCCCACGGCCCGGAGCATCGCCCGGGCCGGGGCACGCTCCATCCCCTCGGTGACGTCCTTGCTGCGCGGCTTGTGCTGATCATTCGCCATGCCCCTAAGGCTAGGGGCCTACGATGCGCCCACGCACAAGTGGGAAGGGGAGCCCGATGCGAGTAGTGCGCAGTCTTGTCATACTTTCGGTGCTGGTGTTGCTGGGCAGCGCCTGCAGCGAGGAGAAGTCAGGGGACTCGGCGGCGACGACCACGTCCCCGCCGGCTGCTCCGACCGGGCCGCAGAACTACACGGTCATCGTCGACGGCCCGTCGACGCTCGGCGCCGAGAACTTCGTCCTGGCGTCGTACTTCCCCAAGACGCTCTCCGCCCGTCCCGGCGACACGGTCACCTTCGACAACCGGTCGTCCAACGACATCCACACGGTGACCTTCGGCGTGAAGAGTGACCGCTCCGACCAACCGGCCGTCGTGACGAAGGCGGGCCAGGAGAACCCCGCCGTCTTCGGACCGTGCTTCACCACCGATCCACCCAAGCCCGAGATGACCTCCTGTCCGAAGCCGACCGCCGGCACGCCGGAGTTCGACGGGAAGGGCTACTGGAACTCGGGCGTCATCCTCCCTACCCCTCTCCCGCCCGAGGCCGGGCCGAAGACGGTCGCCGTCAAGCTCGCCGCTGACATCGCGCCGGGGTCGTACGTCGTGTCCTGTGTCCTCCACCCGCCGATGGAGTCCACCCTGAAGGTGGTGGCGTCCGACAACGAGCGCCAGGCACCGGCCCAGGTGGCCAGCACGGCCGACAAGGAACTCGGCGAGGCCAAGGCCGCGGCCGCCGGGCTGAAGCCGCCCGCTCCGGTGACGACGGCCGACGGCACCACCGTGGCCGCGAGCTGGGGCGACACGGCGGCGGTCGTCAACCGGTTCGACCCGCTGGAGGTGTCGGTCAAGGTCGGCCAGACGGTCACCTGGAAAAGCTTCACGACCTGGATGCCCCACACGGTGAGCTTCGAGTCGCCGTTCGCCACCCCGTCCGAACCCAACGCCCTGCTTCCGGCCGGAGTGAAATCGGGCGGGAACTTCCCCGGAGGGGTGTCGCACTCGGGCGTCTTCGGCCCGAAGCCGTACTACCCGGTTGAGACGTTCTCGCTGAAGTTCACCAAGGGCGGCAGGTACTCCTACATCTGCCTCCTGCATCCTGGGATGGGCGGTGCGGTTGTGGTGAGCTAGTTGGGCCGCCGCTCCGACGCTCCACTTCGCGTCGAGGATGATGCCCTCCTGCGGGGCGAGGGTTGGTTCATGGACGACCTCGCCCCGCTGCCCCACATCGCTGAGGCGGCGGTGGTCCGCTCGACGGAGGCCCACGCCCGGATCGTGACGATCGACGTGTCGGCGGCGCTGGCTGTGCCCGGCGTCGTCGGAGTCCTGACCGGCAAGGACGTCGCCGCCCTCTCGCGGCCGTTCCCCTCGGCCATCGGCCCGGCCGTCGAGCACTGGGCGGCGGCAGTCGCCCGGGTCCGCTACGTCGGTGAACCGGTGGCCGTGGTGGTGGCCTCCGATCGGTACGTGGCCGAGGACGCCGCCGAGCTCGTCGCCGTGGAGTACGACCCGTTGCCGGTAGCGGCATCGCCCGAGGCGGCGATGGCCCCGGAGGCACCGGTCCTCCACGAGGCAGCGGGCGGCAACGTCGTGTCCGACCGTCGTTTCTCCTACGGTGACGCCGCGGCGGCCCTGGCCGGTGCTGCGCTCGTGATACGGCGCTCGTTTCGTCATCCCCGCTCGTCGTGCACTCCGGTCGAGGGATGCGGCGTGATCTGCTCGTGGGATGCCGCCGCCGGCTCAGTCACCGCCTGGTCCAACTTCCAGGGGCCGTTCACGCTCCACGGCGTGGCTGCGGCGGCGCTGGGCCTGCCGGCCGGGAAGCTGCGGCTGGTGTCGCCGCCCGACTCCGGCGGGTCGTTCGGCGTGAAGGCCGGCGTATTCACCTCGGTCGTGCTGATGGCTCTGGCGTCGCGCCGGTTCGGCGTACCGGTGCGGTGGACGGAAGACCGCGTGGAGCATCTCCTGACATCGTCAGCCACGGAGCGACTCTCCACAGTGGAAGCCGGCTTCACCGCGTCAGGCGACCTCGTCGCACTGCGGTTGGATCTTGTCGACGACGTCGGCGCCTACGTCCGGGCCCCTGAGCCCGCCACGCTCTACCGGATGCACGGCTGCATCACCGGCCCCTACCGCGTCGCCGACGTCGAAGTCCGCAGCCGTGTCGTCGTGACCAACCGCTGCCCGACGGGTCTGAACCGGGGATTCGGCGGCCCTCAGCTGTCTTTCGCCCTGGAACGGACGATGGCCATCGCCGCCGCCCGCCTGGGTCTCGACCCCGCCGATGTGCTGCGCCGCAACCTGGTCCCCGCCTCGGCGATGCCCTACTGCTCCCCCGCCGGTGGGGTCTACGACTCGGGTAATTACACGGCCTGCCTTGACCGGGCGTTGGACTTGGCGGGCTACGAGGATTTGCGCCGTCGGCAGGCGGAAGGCCGAGATGCGTCGCGCCGAGCCACACATAGTGTCGCCAAACGCGACGCATCTGTCCCTGGGCGCCTGTTGGGTGTCGGTCTGGCGTGCGTCGTCGAGCCGTCTGCTTCCAACATGGGCTACATCACGCTCGTCGACTCCGCCGAGCGGCGCGCCGCCACGCTCCCCAAGGACGGCAACGCCGAGACGGTCTCGGTCTCGATGGATGCTGGCGGTGGCGTGAGCGTGGCGTTCACCTCGACGCCCCAAGGGCAAGGGCACCGCACGGTCGCCGCCGGGATCGTGGCCGATGCACTCGGCGTGCGACCCGAGGACGTCACCGTCCACCCCGGAGCCGATACGGGCGCTCGGCCCTTCACCGTCAGCTCCGGCAACTACTCCAGCCGCTTCGCCGTGACGGTGGCGAGCGCCGTGCATGTCGCCGGGGTGCAGCTCGCGGAACGGGTTCGGGCCATCGCCGCCGACATGCTGGAGTGCGCCGCCGGAGACGTCGAGCTGGTCGACGGCACTGCTCGGGTGGTCGGCTCGCCCGACCGGTCGGTATCGCTGCGCAAGGTGGCGGGCGCCGCCCACTGGGACCCGACGGGGCTGCCCGATGGTGTCGATGGCCTCTCGCTCACCACCACGTTCTCGGTGCCGGGCCTAGCGGCTCCGGCGCCCGACGACACGGTCAACTCCTCAGCCGCGTACGGCTTCCTGGCCGACGTGGCCGTCGTCGAGGTCGACCCCGAAACCGGCGAGGTGGCCGTGCGGAACTACATCACCGTCCACGACGCCGGCCGCGTCCTCCACCCTGAACTGGCCGAGGGTCAGGTGCTCGGCGGTCTCGCCCACGGTCTCGGCGCCGCGCTGCTCGAGCGCCACGTCTACGACGACGCCGGCAACCTGCTCACGAGCACGTTCGTCGA
>JAICGL010000392.1 GCA_025923175.1 Acidimicrobiia bacterium | reverse complement strand
GGTCCGGCCTGCCGGATGGCCCTGCTCCGGGCGGGGCGCGGGGCGGTCAGCGAATGGCGTGACGGGGCCTGGACGCGGCATCGGGCCGGGAGCGGCCGCCAGCTTGTGTGGTTCCCATCGCCGGTCGGCGGTCTCGACTGTCACCGGGCCGGGTCGGGGCAGGGGGCCCTCCTGGTCGACGCCTTCCCGACCCTGCGCCGAGCCTCGATGCGGATCGCATCACCGCTCGGGCCGGGCCGGCAGGCACCCGGCGTCCGGCTGCTGGGCCACATCCCGGTGGTCTCGACCGCCCTGACCGGGGGCAATGCCGCCCGGCGGCGGGAGCCCGACGGGAACTGGGGAGCCGTATGGGTGGAGGTGCGCGGCCGGCGGGGCCGCTCGGAAGAGATCCTCGTCTACGGGGCGGTCGACCGGATGGCGTTCGCCTCCGGGGCGGTCCTCGCCGTGGCGGCCTTGTGGCTGGCCGGGCGCGGGGCGGCTCCAGTCACCACGACCGGCGTCCATGGCCTGGCGGCCCTCGTCGACCCGGTGCCGTTCCTCGGTGAGCTGGCCCGGCGCGGGGTCAAAGCGGCCGTGTTCGAGGGCGCCTCCGTCTGATGGACTGCTTCGGCGTTCGTTTGCGACACCCGTCTGTCGCAAAAGAACGCAGGTGCGGCCGTTATGGACGGATGACGAGCTTGCCGAACTGCTCGCCGGCTTCGAGGACCTGCATGGCGTCGCGGACCTTCTCGACGCCGTCGTAGACGTCCGACACCGGCGGGTGGATGTCGGCGTGCTCGATGAAGGCGCACAGCGTCTTGAACTCCTCGAGGGTGCCCATCGCCGAGCCGAAGACGGAGATCTCCCGGTAGAAGAGCCGGTTGAGGTCGGCCGACGGCGCCGCGCCGGTGTGGGCGCCGGCCACCACGATCCGGCCGCCCTGGTTGAGCGACTTCATCGAGTGGCCCCAGGTCGCCTCGCCGACGGTCTCGATCACGACGTCGACCCGCTGGGGCAGCTTGCCGCCCGACAGCACGCCCTCGTGGGCGCCGAGCTCGCGGGCTTTGTCCAGTGCCTCTTCCTTCCGGGACGTCACCGTCACGTGGGCGCCGGCGTGCGACGCCAGCATGGTGGCGGCGGTCGACACCCCGCCGCTGGCGCCCTGGACGAGCACCCGCTCGCCCGGCGTCAGCCGCGCCTTGGTGAACAGCATGCGATAGGCCGTGAGCCAGGCGGTCCCGAGCCCGGCCGCCTCCTCGAAGCTCAGGTTGGCGGGCTTGCGGACGAGGTTCTCCGCAGGCAGGGCCACCTTGGGGGCGAACGTGCCGTCGACACCGTCGGTCAGCATGCGCAGACCGCCGTCGGGCGTGGGGATGACCGGGTAGAAGACGATCTCCTCGCCGTCGGGCGAAAGGCCGGCGCCGTCGCAGCCCAGCACGACCGGCGGCTCGAAGCGGTAGCCGACCTGGCCCTTGAGCGTCCACGTGTCGTGCGGGTTGAGGGTGGCCGCCTTCACGTCCGCCACGACCCAGCCGGCCGGCGGGTCCGGGTCGTGGTACTCGCCGACGACGAGGCCGTCGAGGAAATCGGGCAGACCGAGCTTTTGGGCGTAGGCGGCAATCATGCGCGTGACCCTACCCAGGCATTTCCGAAATCTTCTTTTCCAGGCACTGGCGCGGCCGATGGTGGGAGCGTGGGTCGTGACGTCCTGCTCGTGGGCGAGCCGGGCACTGTCGGTACGTTCCCGTCCGAGGAGGACGGGAGCGTCCGGACGTGCTGCTCGCCGGATGAGGCGCTGGCCAGGCTCCGGTCGGGCGAGCCCTGCGACGTTGTCGTCGCCGCCGATCTGCCCGGGATGGACGGCGTGAACCTCCTGGCCCGGCTGCGAGACGAGTACCCCCACCTCGCCCGGATCGTCGTCGCCCCGCCGCCGGCCATCGCCGTCGGCTTCCGCATTGCCGACCTGGCCCACCAGGTCCTCCCGTCCGGAAGCGCACCCGACGTGGTCCGTGAGGCACTGCGCCGGACGCTGGCCCTGCGGGACCTGCTGGCCGACGAGCGGCTCCGGGCCCTGGCCGGTTCCGTCGACGGGCTGCCCAGCCTGCCTCGCATCTACGGCGATCTGACCGCCGCCCTCGAGTCGCCCAACTGCGGCGCGGAGCAGATCGCCGACGTGGTCTGTCGCGACCCGGCCCTGGCAGCCAAGATCCTCCAGCTCGTCAACTCGTCGTTCTTCGGCCTGCCCCGCCAGGTCACAGCCCTGCCGCAGGCGGTCGCCTACCTCGGCGTCACGACCCTGCGGAGCCTGGTGCTGTCCACCGAGGCCATGTCGCTCTTCCGGCCGGCCGCGCGGGCGGCCGGGCTCGATGTCGACGCCCTGTCGGACCGGGCGGTGGCGACCGCCACCGAGGCGGCCCGGCTGGCCGTCCCCGACTGCCGCACCGACGCCTTTACCGCCGGGCTGCTCTCCGACATCGGCCTCCTCCTGCTGGCGGCCAAGGCCCCGGACCTGCTCCGGAGCGAGGAATCCGAGGTGGGCTTCACCCACGGCGCCCTCGGGGCCTATCTGCTTGGTCTGTGGGGGCTGGCACCGGGCATCGTCGAGGCGGTCGCCTTCCACCACGAGCGGCCGGAGGAGCGGGTCGAGGCCGGCGCAGTCGGCGCCCTGCCGACCAGGTTGGCGGTGTCCTGGGCCGTCGACCTGAGCATGAGACCCGGCTGAGCCGCCCGCCGGGAACCTTTTGCGGCGATTGTTCGACTATTCCTGTCGCATCGCCAGTGTTCACCGAGGAGGGCCGGATGGGGAACCGAAGCACAGCGCGTCGAGACCGTCGCGGTCGCCTGAGCTTGTCCGCCGTGGCGGTGGGAGCGGTCATCGCCGCCTTCCCGGCGACCGCCTGGGCTCACGCCGAGTTCCAGGGCAACTCCTCCGTTCCGGCGAACTCCAACCAGAAGCTGACGCTCAACGTCCCGGAGGAAAAGGGTCCCAGCGTCCACAACACCAAGGTGGTGTTCGTGGTTCCGTCCGGTTTCTCGGTGTCGGGGTGCGACCCGAAGCCGCAGTGGAAGTGCGCCGTGGCTCCGGCCAGCGAGGGCCGCACGACGGTGACGTACACCCGCGAGTCGGGCGACGATCCCGACGGCAGGTTCAGCTTCGGGGTCCGCACCCCCGGCCCAGGCGAGTACCCCTTCGCCACCAACCAGACCTACAGCGACAACAGCACGGCGCGATGGAACGGGCCGCCCAACTCCGACAACCCGGCGCCGGTGCTCAAGGTCAACTGACCCCTAATTCTTCCGTCAGCGGTTTCTCACGCTGGGGGGCTGGGTACAGCCGCAATTGCATCCTGCTGGTGAGCGCGAAGGCGCCGTCCGGACACCCTCCCCCTGGACGGCGCCGTTGCGCGTCCGGGGTCAGTGATCCTTGGTGGCGCGCGTCTGGGCCTCGGTCACGACGGCGTCAGCAATCGCCGCGCTGTGCCAGCCCATCGGGCTCGTCGACTTACCGGGTTCGAGCGCCTTGTAGACCTCGAAGAAGTGGCTGATCTCCTCGAGGAGGTGGGGAGGGAGGTCGTCCCGGTCGAGGATCTTCGCCCACCGGGGGTCCCGGCACGGCACGCAGATGACCTTGGCGTCGCGGCCGGCCTCGTCCTCCATGAAGAAGACCGCAACGGGCCTCACCATGATGTGGCAGCCGGGGAACGTCGACTCATCGAGGAGGACCATGGCGTCGAGCGGGTCGCCGTCCTCGCCCAGGGTGTTGGGGAAGAAGCCGTAGTCCGCCGGGTACTGCGTGGCGGTGAACAGCATCCGGTCGAGCCAGACGTCGCCCGTGTCGTGATCGATCTCGTACTTGTTGCGGGATCCCCGGGGGATCTCGATGATCACCTCGACATCCATTGGTGCATTCTGCCTGGTCCGGGTAAGTGAAGCCGCATGGGCACTCATGCCGGCCGCGCCGTCCTCTTCGACATCGACGGGACACTCGTCGACACCAACTACCTGCACGTCCTGGCCTGGCGCCGGGTGTTCCTCGCCCGGGGTCAACCCGAGATCACCGCTGCCCGGATCCACGGACTGATCGGGATGGGCAGCGACGAGATGCTCGAGACGCTCTTCGACCGGCCCCGCCCGGAGCTCAAGGAGGATCGGGCTCGCCAGTTCGCCGCTCTGAAGTCCGAGATCCGGGCCTTCCCCCGGGCCGGTGAGCTGCTCCGGGCGCTGCACGACCGTGATGTGCGGGTCGTGCTGGCCACGTCGGCAGAGAAGAGCGATCTCGAGGCGATCCTCGAGGCGATCGACGCCGACGACGCCATCGACGCCGTCACGAGCTCCGCCGACGTCGAGCAGGCCAAGCCCGCCCCGGACCTCTTCTGCGTGGCGCTGGAAGAGGCGGGGACCGCCCCCGACGCGACGGTGGTCGTGGGCGACACCGTATGGGACGTCAAGGCCGCCGCCCGGGCCGGCCTGCCCTGTGTCGCGGTCACCAGCGGCGGACTCAG
>JAICGL010000391.1 GCA_025923175.1 Acidimicrobiia bacterium | reverse complement strand
GGGCTGCAAGGCGACGATGGTGGTGCGCCGGGAGCGGGGCGAGCTGCGCCGCTACTGCCATCTCGGAACGGGCAACTACGACGCCGCCACCGCCCGCCAGTACGAGGACGTCGGCCTCCTCACCGCCGACGAGGCCATCGGCGCCGACCTCAGCGACCTCTTCAACTTCCTGACGGGCTACAGCCGCCGCAACGACTACCGGAAGCTGGCCGTGGCGCCGTTCGAGCTCCGCCAGCAGATCCTCAAGTTGATCCGGGAGACGGCGGCCGCTCCCGGCGGCCGCGTCGCCATGAAGATGAACAACCTTGTCGACGACGAGATCATCGAGGCCCTCTACGAGGCGTCGTCGGCCGGTTGCGAGATCGACCTCCTCATCCGGGGCATCTGCCGCCTCCGCCCGGGCGTGCCGGGCCGTTCGGAGCGGATCAGGGTCCGCTCGATCGTCGGCCGCTACCTGGAGCACTCCCGGATCTTCGCCTTCGGGCAGGGCGACACCACCCGTTATTTCATCGGGTCCGCCGACCTCACACCGAGCAATCTGGACCGCCGGATTCAGCTCCTGTGCCCGGTGGACGACGCTGCGCTGGCCGCCCGGCTGGAGGAGATCCTGGCCATCAACCTGGTCGACACGAGCAGCGGCTGGACCCTCCGGCCCGACGGCGTCTGGCGACGGGTCGAAGGACGGTCGACACACGGCGACTTTCAGCGTCTGGCTGTCGAGCGGTAAAACGAAAAAAACCTCGATATCTTGCGTTTCATTTACCTTATTAGCTCACGTCAGCCAGCTTGACAAAGAAGGCCCAAAAGCCGACAATCTGGCCTACAGGCTGGGACTATAAGTAAATGCTGGGGATATAGCGGGAAGTTTTAGCAATAAAAAGTTCTGGGGACTTTCGGTGTTGCCGCTGGGGTGCCACCACGACGGCGGAGCCGCGCGCCGGCCGTTTCGGGAAGGGAGCGACACGTGTTGACGTCAAAGGTGTGGAAGCGGGCGACGCTGGGTGTCGGCCTGATGGCCGTCCTCCTCACCAGCGGCCCGAACGCCATGGCCGAGGGCCGCTTCGGCGGGCACTCCGGTAGCGGAACAGTGGGTCCGGCAGGGCCCGTCGGGCAGCCAAGGGACGCCCACGGCTACACGCCGCCCATGCCCGGGTCGAGCAGATTCGGGAACCGGTTCGGGCCGTCGCTCGGCCCGCCCAACGGCCGCCCGTCGGCCGACATGCAGCTGTCGATGACCTCGGCACCAAACCCGGCCACGCAAGGCGGACAGTTCGACTACACGCTGACCGTGACCAACGCCGGGCCGGCACCGACCACTGACGTGTACGTGATGGACCAGTTGCCGGGCGAGGTCCGGCTAGTCCAGACGGCGGCGAGCCAGGGCGTCTGTTCGCTGGAGCAGCAGTACGTCCGGTGCGCCCTCGGCACCCTCGACGGTGGCCGCAACGCCACGGTGACGATCACCGTCACCGCCGTCCGGGCCGGCACGGTCTACAACACGGCTTCCGTGATGAGCCGGGAGTACGACCCGTACGAGGGCAACAACACGGCCACCGCCACGACCACCGTGCAGACCGGCGGCACCTGGGCCGCCGACCTCGGCGTCGCCAACTCGGTCGACCGCAGCACGGCCGACGCCGGCGAGAACCTCACCTACACCATCACCGTGACCAACTCCGGTCCGGCGGTGGCGGTCGGCACCCACCTGGCCGACCAGCTGCCCGAGGGCGCCGAGTTCATGTCGGCCACCCCGAGCCAGGGGTCCTGCGGCTCCTCGAACACCGACGTCATCTGCGAGCTCGGCGACATGGCGTCGGCCGCCACGGCCACCGTCACCGTGGTCGTGCGGGTCACCCGGCCCGGCACGGCCGTCAACGTCGCCTACGTGACGAGCCAGATGCTCGACGAGAACAGTGGTGACAACCAGGCGCAGGCCACCACCGAGGTAGCCGGCGAAGGCGGCGGCCCCGGCCCGGGCGGTCCGCTCCGCCCCGGCCCGGTTGGTCCCGGACGCCCCGGGCCTGCCGGCCCCGTCGGCCCGGCCCGCCCGGTCTGACGCACACGCACACCGATCGCTGAATGCGAAGAAGGCGGCCCCCTCGGGGGCCGCCTTCCGCATCCTCTGGGGGAGGAATCATCTACCGATCAGACACCGGCGGCTTGCCGGCTGCCGTCAGAAGCTTGTTCAGGAACGACAGGTCGTAGATCCCGTCGATCTTCGTGTCGCCGGGCAGGAGGCCGACCTTCTTGGCGTCGTCGGCGCTCTTGTGGAGGCTCGAGGCGATGGGGTCGAACGTGAACGTCATGTTCTTCCACGACCCGCTGATCGTCTCGGGGTTCATGGCCTGACCGGTGATCTTGGTGATCCCGGCGTTGACAACGTCCTGCGCCTCGGCGGTCTTCTGGTTCACGTAGTCAGTGGCGGCGATATGGCCGGCAATCAGCCGGTCCACCACGTCGGGGTGCGCCTTCAGGAACGCCGTCGTCACGATCAGATGGGTTGTGACGAACTGGCCACCGGGCCACAGGCTGCGCTCGTCGACGAGGACCTTGCCGTTGCCTTCCCGCTCGAGGCGGGTCGCCCAGGGCTCGGGCACCCAGGCGCCGGCGATCTGGCCGGTCTTGAACGTCTCGAGCGTCTGGCCGTTCTCCTGCGGCTTGATACTGACGTCGCCGCCGCCCTGCGTGTCGGTCTTCAGGCCCTGCCCGAGGAGCCAGGCGCGGAGGGCGACGTCCTGCGTGTTGCCGAGCTGGGGGGTCGCCACCTTCTTGCCCTTGAGGTCGGCGGCGCTGTTGATCTCGGGCTTGACGATGAACGAGGCGCCGGCGGAGGTGGCGCCGGAGACGATCCGCAGAGCCTCGCCCTTCGACTTGACGAAGCCATTGATCGCAGGGTTCGGGCCGATGTAGGTGGCGTCAATGGCACCGGCGAACAAGGCTTCGAGTGCCGCGCTGCCGGCGTTGAACGTCGAGGTCTTGAGGTTCACATCGGGCCCAAGTTTGTCGGTGAAGATGCCCTTCTCGACGCCGGCGATGGCGGCGGCGTGAGTGACGTTGGCGAAGTAGCCCAGCCGAAGGTCGACCGGATCCTTCTTCTTGGCGGTGGTCGTGGTGGTCGCCTTGGGTGCAGGCTTCGGAGCGGCCGCCGGCTTGGGGGCGGTCGGCTTGGCCGTCGTGGCGCTGGTGGCCGGAGCGGCGGCAGGGACCGTCGCCTGGACGGGGGCGCTGGTGGTCTCCGTGGTCTGGGGGACGGCGGGGGCAGTCGGCGTGCTGACCGCCCCTCCGGCACTGACTTCGGAGCTGCCGTCCTTGTGGCAGGCCGCACCGACCAGGGTGAGCGCAAGCAGACCGGCCACGAGACCGGTGCGGAACGGACGTTTCATCTTCGACCCTCCAGCAGAATCTCTAGTAATTCAATGAAAATGAGTGAGTAACTAGAGATTTGACGCCGCTGTCAATACTCCTGCTGGAGTGTTGCAAGATGTCAGGCCGGCCGGTCTCGCTTCTGGATCCTGGCCCGGTCCGTGGCGGGGAGAACCGCCTTGCGGAGGCGAACCGTCTTCGGGGTTACTTCGACGGCCTCGTCGTCGGCGATGAACTCCAGGGCCTGCTCCAGGGACAGATTGCGCGGCGGGGGCAGCCGGACGAGCTCCTCGGCCGTCGACGACCGCATGTTGGTGAGCTTCTTCTCCTTGGCCACGTTGACGTCCATGTCTTCGCCCCGGGAGTTCTCCCCGACGATCATGCCCTCGTAGACGTCCTCTCCCGGTCCGACCAGCATCTCACCGCGCTCCGACAGGTTGAGCAGGGCATAGGTCGTGCTCTGGCCGCGCCGGTCGGCCACCATCGACCCGTTGTTCCGGGTGCGGATCTCGCCGAACCAGGGCTCGTAGCTTTCGAAGACGTGGTGGAGGATGCCCGTCCCCCGGGTCTCGGTCATGAACTCCGTCCGGAATCCGATGAGGCCCCGGGCCGGCACGAGGTACTCGATGCGGACCCAGCCGTGGCCATGGTTGACCAGCTGCTCCACCCGGCCCTTGCGAGCGGCCAGCAGCTTCTGCACCGCCCCCAGGTGCTCCTCGGGGACGAAGACCGTCATGCGCTCGACGGGCTCGCAGAGCTTCCCGTCGATTTCTTTCGTGACGACCTGTGGCTTGCCCACAGTGAGCTCGAAGCCCTCCCGGCGCATGGTCTCGACCAGCACGGCCAGCTGCAGCTCGCCCCGCCCCTGGACCTCCCAGGTGTCGGGCCGGGCCGTGGGGAAGACCCGCAGCGACACGTTGCCGACCAACTCGGTGTCGAGCCGGCTCTTCACCAGCCGGGCAGTGAGCTTGGTGCCGCCGCCCTGCCCCGCCAGCGGCGAGGTGTTGACCCCGATGGTCATGGATAGGCTCGGCTCGTCGATGCGCAGGACGGGCAGCGGCCGGGGATCGGCGGCGTCGGCCAGCGTCTCGCCGATCGTGACCTCGTCGAGGCCGGCCACGG
>JAICGL010000390.1 GCA_025923175.1 Acidimicrobiia bacterium | reverse complement strand
TGGGAGATGTGCCGCACCACCGACAGGTCGTGGGCGATGAACAGGTAGGTCAGGCCCAGCTCGGGCTGGAGGTCGGCGAGGAGGTTGACCACCTGGGCCTGCACCGACACGTCGAGAGCCGAGACCGGCTCGTCGAGCACGAGGATGTCGGGCCGAAGGGCGAGCGCCCGGGCGATCCCGACGCGCTGGCGCTGCCCTCCGGAGAACTGGTGCGGATAACGGTTGGCGTGGGCCGGCTCGAGCCCGACGCGCTCGAAGAGCTCTCCGACGCCTCGCCGGGCGCCGCCGGTGGGCGCGGCGTCGGCGTGGATGCGCCACGCCTCGGCCACGGTGTCGCCCACCGTCATGCGCGGGTTGAGCGAAGCGAACGGATCCTGGAACACGATCTGGATCCGCCGCCGCAGACCACGCAGCCGCCGCTTGTCGAGCGAGAAGATGTCCTCGCCGCCGAACAGCGCCTGCCCGGCGGTCGGCTGCTCCAGCCGCAGCAGAAGCCGGGCCAGCGTCGACTTCCCGCACCCCGACTCCCCCACCAGCCCAAGGGTCTCGCCCCGCGCCACTTCAAAGCTGACGCCGTCGACGGCGCGCACCGAACCCGCTGCCCGCCCGAACACCGACCCGCCAGTGAGTGGGAAGTCTTTGGTGAGGCCAAGCGCTTTGAGGACGGGCGCATCGGAGGAAAGGGGCTCAGCCGCCGCCACGGCCCACCTCCTCCGAACGCCAACATGCTGCGTAGCGCTCGATCGTCCCAGATGCGACGACCTCCAATGGCGGACGCTCGGTGCGACAGCGGTCGATCACATATGGGCAGCGGGGATGGAACGGGCAGCCCGGCGGTATACGGGCGAGGCTCGGCGGCGCACCGGTGATCGGCCGCAAACGTTCCTCCCGGCCGGACTGGCCTCGGGGCACTGAAGCCAGGAGGCCTTCCGTGTAGGGGTGGGCCGGAGCCGACAGCACTGCATCGGTCGGGCCGGTCTCGACGACACGGCCGGCGTACATCACCGCGACGCGGTCGGCGGTTTCGGCGACCACGCCGAGGTCGTGGGTGATCAAAAGCAGGCCCATGCCGGTCTCGGTTCGGAGGTCGTCGAGGAGTTCGAGAATCTGGGCCTGGACGGTCACGTCGAGCGCGGTGGTCGGCTCGTCGGCGATGAGGACCTTCGGGTCGAGTGCCAGGGCCATGGCGATCATCACCCGCTGGCGCATCCCGCCGGAGAACTGGTGGGGGTACTCCCCCACCCGCTGCGCCGCCGCCGGGATCCGCACCCGGTCCAGCAACTCCACGGCTCGCGTGCGGGCATCCCGGCGGGACAGGCCGCGGTGCACCCGGAACAGTTCGCCGATCTGGAAGCCGACCGACCACACGGGGTTGAGCGCCGACAACGGATCCTGGAACACCATCGCCAGGCCGCTTCCCCGCACCCTGCGGCGATCCTCACCGGAGGCAGCCAGCAGGTCGACGCCGCCGAAGTGCACGGAGCCCGCCACGACGCGGCCGGGCCGCTCGATCAACCCCATGACCGCCTGGGCGGTGACGCTCTTCCCGGACCCCGACTCGCCCAGGATGGCCAGCGTCTCCCCGGCCGTCAGGTCGAAGTCGACGCCGTTCACGGCCGAGACGACGCCGTCCCCGGTCGGGAACTCGACGGTGAGGTCCCGCACCGACAGGACCGGATCGGCGGCAGCCGTCGTCGTGGTCATCGGAGTCGCGGGTCGAAGGCGTCGCGCAACGCGTCGCCGAGGAGGACGAAGGCCAGGACGGTCACGCTGAGGAAGAGGCCGGGGAACAGGAGCAGGTGCGGCGCCGTCAGGAGTCGGGACTGGGCCCCGGCGATCATCAGGCCCCACGAGATGGCCGGGAGCTGCAAACCGAGACCCAGGAAGGAGAGCGTGGCCTCGGCGGCGATCACGATACCCACCCGGATGGCGCCGTAGACGATCACCGGCGCCAGGGCGTTGGGCAGGATGTGGCGCCACATCAGCCGCAGGTCGCCGGCGCCGAGCGCTCGCGCCGCGGTGACGTACTCAAGGTCCCGCACGGTCAGCACCGCCGAGCGCATGAGCCGCGTCATGGTCGGCCAGCCGAAGATCACGAGCACGAAGGTGAGTTGCGGCAGGCCCTTGCCGCCCAGCACCGACAGCATCACGACCGCACCGAGGAACGTAGGGAGCGCGAACCATATGTCGGTCACCCGGGCGATCAGCGTGTCGATGAACCCGCCGTAGAAGCCGGCCAGGGTGCCGAGCACCACCGCCACCAACGTGGTGCCCGCCACGGTGGCGATCCCGATCGTCATCGACACGCGAGCGCCGTGGACCACCTTGGAGTAGTAGTCGCAGCCCTGCAGGTCGTAGCCGAACCAGTGCCCGCTGCTCGGCCGCCCGAGGCTGTTGGACAGGTTGCAGGCCCGTGGATCGGCGCCGCTGAACAACCCCGGCACCACCGCCATCACCGTGAAGAGCGCGATCAGCAGCGCCGAGCCGAGGAACAGCGGGTTGCGGCGCAGCTGCCGCCACGCATCCGTCCAGAGACCCGCTTCCCGGATGGGCGGCGGCGCCTGCACCGCCATCAGCGGTACCTGATCCGTGGATCGAGGACGGCGTAGAGGACGTCGACCAACAGGTTGGCCAGGATGAAGATCAGGACCAGGGCCGTCACGATCCCGACGACCGTGGCGTACTCCTGTGTCTGGATCGCCGAGAACGTCGCCTGGCCGATGCCCGGCAGGTTGAAAATGCCCTCGGTCACGATCGCCCCCGACAGCAGCGAGCCGAGGTCGACGCCGAGGAACGTGACGACCGGGATCAGCGAGTTCCGCAGGGCGTGCACACCGACGACACGCCGCTCGGGCATCCCCTTGGCCCGGGCGGTGCGGACGTAGTCGGCCCGCATCGCTTCGATCAGGCTCGCCCGCGCCAGACGGGCGACGTAGCAGAGCGACAGCGAGCCGAGGACGATGGCGGGCAGGAAGTAGCTGCGCCAGCCCTCCCGGATCCCGACCACCGGGAACCAGCCGAGCTCCACCGCCAGCAGCTTCTGGGCGCCGTAGCCGAGGACGAACACCGGGACGGCCACGATCACCGTCGTGGACACGAGCACAAGGCTGTCGATGAACGACCGGCGCCGTAGCCCCGCCACCACCCCGGCTGCCAGACCGAGCAGCGCTTCGAAGGCGAAGGCCAGCAGCGCCAGACGGACCGTGACCGGGAACCGCTGCTTCATGATCTCGCTCACGGGCCGACCCCGGAAGTTCGTGCCGAAGTCACCTTGCGCGAGGCCGCTCACGTACTTGCCGTAGCGGACGAGCAGGGGGTCGTCGAGGTGGTACCGCTTGCGCAGCTCGGCCCGCACCGCCGGCTCGAGCGGCCGGTCGCCGACCAGCGCGTCGATGGGGTCGCCCGGCACGGCGTACACCAGGGCGAAGATCAGGAACGTGGCGCCGAAGAAGACCGGCACGACCTGCAGCAGGCGCTTGAGGACGTATCGCGTCATTGGGGGACACCCCCAAACCCCCGGGCAGACAGCTCAGCCCACCACCTGCACGTCCTGGACCCGGATGCGGCTGAAGGGGTCGATGGCCACGTGCGTCACCCGGTCGCCGTGGACGGCCCGGGTCTTCCCGAACCACAGCGGGATGGTCGGCATGTCGTCGAGGATGACGTCCTCGGCCGCCTGGTACCCAGCGAGGCTCTCCGCCACCGACGGCGCCCGGTCCCCGTCTGCAATATGGCTGTCGACGTCACGACTGCCGTAGCCGGTGCGGTTGGTGGGCGCCCCGCCGGTGTACAGCGGCGCGATGTAGGTGTGCGGGCTCGGGTAGTCCATGAGCCAGCTGGAGAAGAACGGCCCGGTGACCTTGCGCGCCTTGACCCGGGTGAGGAACTGGGCGAAGTCGAGGACTTCGAAGCGGATCTCGCTGATCCCCAGATTGGTGCGCAGCATGTTGGCCACCGCCTCCATGGCGGGTTCGTTCTCGGCGCTGGTGGAGAACCACAGGGTGAGCGCGCCGTCCCACCCGCCGGCGGCGGTGAAGAGCTGGCGGGCCCGGGCGGGGTCGTAGTCGCAGAGCCGGCAGGCGTCGGCCCGGGAGCCGGGCACCAGCGGGTTGATGACCGAATAGGCCGGGTCCCGGGTGTTGTCGTAGATCGCCTTCACGATCGCCTTGCGGTCGATCGCCAGCGAGATCGCCTGGCGGAGCTCCTTGCGGGCGAAGGCGTTGTCCCACAAGGGGAACCCCAGGTAGTAGAACGCCGAGCTGCGACGCTCCACGAAGCCCGACTCGAATTCGGCTTCTGCGGTGGCCAGCTGGTCCGGCGGGATGTCGTGGGCGATGTCGATGTTCCCGGCCAGCAGATCCTCGTACCCGCCGCTGGTCTTGGAGTAGATGCGGAACTCGACGGCGTCGGCCGCCGCCGGCGTCCCCTTGTAGCCGGCGAAGCGCTTCATGCGGATCGACTCGTCGTGGCGCCAGCGCCCGTCCATCTCGAACGGGCCGTTGCCGATCGGCG
>JAICGL010000389.1 GCA_025923175.1 Acidimicrobiia bacterium | reverse complement strand
TTCGAGCGGCACGCAGGCGACGAGCAACCCGATCCCGGCGTCGATGGCTTCGCCGATCTCGTCCTCGTCGACCGTGTCGACGACGGCGCCGTCGAGCCCGATGAAGGCCGCCCCCGCTTGCCGCAGCAGGGCACTCTCGAGACGGGCGCTGCCGAGCCACACGCCGGCCAGGTCGTCGGAACCGAGGGCGTCCCGTGAACCGAGCACCTGGCGCAGCCCGTCCTCGATAATGGCCGGCTCGTAGCTGCGGAGCCTCCCCCAGCCGCTGGCGGTCGAGAGCTCACCGGCCGCCACCGCCGGCAGGAGTGGCTCGTCGACCTGGAGTACCAGCCTGGAGACGCCCGAGAGGCGCCGGCGGATGTCGGCTAGATGGCGGGTGAGCCCCTCGGCCAGGGAAGCGGCGATGTCGCGGACCGCCCCCGGGTCGGCCAGCGCCTTCTCACCCCGACCGAGTTCAATGCTGGAGGCCAACGTCCATGGTCCGACGATCCGCAGTTTGAGCGGGCCCTGGTACGTGGAGGCCACTTCCTCGACGGCGTCGAGGTCGGTGGTGAGGGCGTTGTGGGCCCGCTGCTCATCGCGCCCGCCCCGGGCGACGAACCGCCAGACCCCGGTGCCCACCTCGACGTGCAGGTCGGCCAGCAGCCCGGCGGTCCGGCCGACAGGGTCGGCACCCACACCGCGGGCGGGCAATTCGGGCAGGAACGGCAGCGATAGCTCCGAGAACACGATCCGGGCCGCTTCCAGCGGGTCGTCGCCCGGAAGCGGGCCGAGCCCAGTGGCCGTTCCGGCGTCCCACGGCATGGGCCCCGACCCTAGTGGGTCGGCGCGCCGGGGCCCGACCGCGAGACGTCGTTGTCACAGACGGTCGGTACTCTCGAAGGAGATGGCTGTCACCGACCGACCGACGCTCTTCTCTCCGGGGGACCCCCCCGAACCCCTGAGTCTCACGGGGGCCCCGGGGGCTCTGGGGCTGCCGGTGGAAGGCTTCCACCCGGCTGTTGCGGAGTGGTTCCGGCGGAGATTTCCAGAAGGTCCGACTCCTCCCCAGGAGGAGGGGTGGGTCCATATCGCCGCGGGCCGCGACACGCTGATCGCCGCCCCCACCGGGTCCGGCAAGACGCTGGCCGGCTTCCTGGTCTGCATCGACCGCCTCTACCGGGCATCTGCCGAAGGCGTGGCCGTCGAGGGAAAGTGCCAGGTGGCCTACGTGTCGCCGCTGCGGGCCCTGGCCGTCGACATCGCCGAGAACCTCGACCGGCCATTGCGGGAGATCGCCGAAGTCGCCGCCGAGCTGGGCTACCCCGCGCCGGAGCTGACGGTCGCGGTGCGGACGGGCGACACCACCAGCAGCGAGCGGGCCCTCATGGTGCGCCGCCCGCCGAACTTCCTCATCACCACGCCGGAGTCGCTGTACCTGATGGTGACCGCCGCCCGGAGCCGGGCGGTCCTGCGCACGGTGGAGACGGTCATCGTCGACGAGATCCACTCCGCCGCCCGCGACAAGCGCGGCTCCCACCTGACGCTCACCCTGGAGCGCCTGGAGCGGGCGGCCGAGGCCCGTCCGCAGCGGATCGGGCTGTCGGCGACGCAGCGGCCCATCTCGCTCCTGGCCGGGATGCTGTCCGGCACGGCCGCGCTCCCCTTGGCGGCTCACGCCGCCGCTGTCGGGGGGGCACCCCCCGTCCCCCGGGCACAGTGCGCCATCGTCGACACCGGGCACCGCCGTCACCTCGACCTGGCGTTGGAGCTGCCGCAGGGCGAGCTAGAGGCGATCGCGTCCGGCGAGCAGATGGGCGACGTCCTCGACCGGATCGCCGATCTGGTGCGGGAGCATCGCACGACGCTCGTGTTCGTGAACACCCGCCGCCTGGCCGAACGCCTGGCCCACCAGCTCGGCGAACGCCTCGGCGACGACGTCGTCAGCGCCCACCACGGCTCCCTGTCGAAGGACCGGCGCTACAAAGTCGAGTCACGCCTGCGGGCCGGCGACCTGAAAGCGCTGGTGGCCACGGCGTCGCTGGAGCTGGGAATCGACATCGGCCCGGTCGACCTCGTCTGCCAGGTCGGCTCGCCCCGCAGCATCGCCACCTTCCTCCAGCGCGTCGGCCGCTCCGGCCACAGCCGCCGGGGCACACCCAAGGGCCGCCTCTTCCCCCTGACCCGCGACGAACTGGTCGAGTGCTCCGCCCTGCTGCTGGCAGTGGAGAAGGGAGCGCTCGACGCCATCGTTCCGCCCGACGCGCCGCTCGACATCCTCGCCCAACAATTGGTTGCCGAAGTGGCGGCAGCCGCTCCAGGGCGTTCAGCAGAGTCGGTGTCGTCGTCGGATGACAGCGATGAGGCGGTACCCGCTGCCGGCAGCCTGCGAGTCGACGATCTCTTCGACATGGTCCGTCGGGCGTATCCCTATCGCGACCTACCTCGGGAGACCTTCGACGAAGTCCTGGCCATGGTCAGCCAGGGCATCACGACCGGTCGTGGGCGGCGCGCCGCGTATCTCCACCTCGATGCGGTCAACGGTGAGGTGCGGGCCCGGCCGTCGGCCCGGCTGGCGGCGCTGACGTCGGGCGGCGCCATTCCCGAGATCGGCGACTTTCGGGTCGTGCTCGAGCCCGACGACCTCTTCGTCGGCACCGTCAACGAAGACTGGGCCACCGAGTCGATGGCGGGCGACATCTTCCTGCTCGGCACGCACGCCTGGCAGATCCGCCAGGTCGGGTCCGGGATCGTCCGGGTGGCCGACGCCGACGGGAAGCCGCCGACGATCCCCTTCTGGACGGGTGAGGCTCCCGCTCGCACGCCCGAACTGTCCGAAGAGATCTCGGCCCTGCGGTCTGCCGTCGACACCTTCGTCACCGCCGGCGACCCAGACGGCGCCCGGGCCTGGCTGGCCGAGTCCGCCGGGCTCGACGAGGCGTCCGCCACCCAGGTCGTCGACTACATCGCCGCCGGCAAGGCCGTCCTCGGCGTGGTGCCGACCGGCACCGACCTCGTCTTCGAGCGGTTCTTCGACGACGCCGATGGAATGCACCTCGTGGTCCACTCGCCCCTCGGCGGGCGGATCAACCGGGCACTGGGCCTGGCGCTGCGCAAGCGCTTCTGCGTGTCGTTCGACTTCGAGCTGCAGGCAGCGGCCAACGACGACGCCGTCGTCCTCTCCCTCGGGCCGCATCACAGCTTCCCGCTGGCCGACGTGCCGCGCTTCCTCAACTCGCGGACGGTGCGGGAGGTGCTGGAGCAGGCGGTGCTGTCGCCGCCGTCGCCGATGTTCACCAGCCGGTGGCGGTGGAACCTCAACCGGGCGCTGATCGTGTTGCGGTTCAAGGGTGGGCGGCGCAACCCGCCGCCGCTGCAGCGCATGGAGGCCGACGACTTCATGGCCGCCCTGTTCCCCCAGGCGGCCGCCTGCCAGGAGAACGTCGCCGGCCCGGTGCAGATCCCCGACCATCCGATCGTCCGCCAGACGATGCACGACACGATGACCGAGGCGCTCGACATCGACGGGCTCGCCGCGCTGCTCGACGGCATCGAGTCGGGTCGGGTGGGTGTGCACTTCCGTGACACGACCGAGGCATCGGCCTTCGCCCACGAGATCCTCACCGCCAAGCCCTACGCCTTCCTCGACGACGCCGAAGCCGTCGACCGCCGCACCAACGCCGTGCGGCTGCGCCGGGGCCTGCCGGTCGACCTGTCGACGATCGGCCGGCTCGACCCCGAGGCCATCGCCCGGGTCCGGGAGGAGGTCACGCCCGACCCGAAGAGCGCCGACGACCTCCACGACCTGTTGCTGAGCCTCGTGGTCACCCCCGCTCAGGCTGCCTGGCGCCCGATGTTCGACGAGCTCGCCGCCCGCAGCAGGGTGCAGTCGCACACCGGCCCCGACGGCATCGAACGCTGGTGGGCAACCGAATTGGCCGCCGACGCCGACACGCTGGTCGAAGAGCTCTTCGGCGTTCTTCCGTCGCGGACGTCTGCGACCGATGAACGCAGGAGTGCCACGGTCGCGCAGCCCCTGGCGGCGGAGCAGGTGGCAGCGGCGGTGTTGCGCGGCCATCTCGACCTGTCGGGGCCTGTGACGGCGGCGGAGCTGTCCGACCGGTGCGCCCTCCCGGCGTCGAAGGTGGCCATCGGGCTCGCCGTGCTCGAGCAGGCCGGGTTCGTCCTCCAGGGCCGCTTCACCGACCCAGAATCAACCGATCTCGCTGTGTCTTCGGGGACACCCCGAGCCCCGGGAATCGAGTGGTGCGCCCGCCGCCTGCTGGCCCGCATGCACTCCTACTCCCGCACCAACCGGCGCAAGGCCGTCGAACCGGTCACCGCCGTCGACTTCATGCGCTTCGTGCTGCGCTGGCAGCACGTCGCACCCGGCACGGAGCTGCGCGGCCATGGCGGCGTACGGATCGCCATCGAGCAATTGCAGGGCTTCGAGGTGGCTGCCGCCGCCTGGGAACCGGAGATCCTCCGCCGCCGGGTGGCCGACTACCAGCCGTCGTACCTCGATCGCCTGGCC
>JAICGL010000388.1 GCA_025923175.1 Acidimicrobiia bacterium | reverse complement strand
CTCCTGACAACCCCGGTCGCCGCTCGGGGCCTTTTCTCCACCCGGGCGGAGACCGGGCCGGCGTCCTTCGCATCAGTCGGCCTGCCTGAGGAGTGCTCCGAAGAGGGATTCGCGTTCCGGGCCGGGATCATCGTCGGTACGGATGGCCCCGACGAGTTCGGTCCATTCGCCGAGCCGCAGATCATCTTCGGGCTCGGTGGCAACGACATCATCCACGGTGGCGAGCAACACGACTGTCTGGTCGGGGGCGAAGGCGACGATCTGATCTACGGCGAGAACGGGAAGGACGTCCTCATTGGTGACTCCGGAGGCGACGGCCTCGATGGAGGGAGCGGAAAGGATCTCCTCATCGGTGGGGACGGGGACGACAGTCTCGACGGAGGCAGCGGCCAGGACGTCCTCGTCGGCGGTGAAGGTGTCGACGACGTCGATGGCGGGCTGGGGGTTGACCAGTGCGAGGGTGAGCAACTGGAGGCATGTCCATGAAAGGGCTCTCCCGGCAGCGGACTGAAGATCCGCGTCACCCGCGAGTGCGCCTCGCCGTCGGTGTCGCGGTTGTGTGCGCCGTAGGGCTGGTCGGGACGGCGCTTGCTCGCGCCTGGACGAGCCCGAACCTGACTCCCCCCGTGGATGTTGTGATCTCGATGGGCGACGGCGGAGCCATCGTTTCGGTCAACATCGAAAACGTCTACCCCGGTAGATCCGAGGCGCGCCGCTTCGTCATGGCTTTGGACCGCTACAGCCTCAGCGCCCATCCGATGGTTGCATTCGACGACCCCGAGGACTTCGAGCAGGGCTGCAACGAGCCGGAATCGAACAGCGGCGACGTCAGCTGTGGCGACGCGGCAGGCCAGGGTGAGCTTTCGACGCAGATGGATGTGGTGGTCGCAGCGTCGCGCGCAGGGAATGAAGGGACCGGCTCGGGATGCCCGGCGTCCCCCACCTGGACCTACGTTTCTCGGGTCAGAACGCTGGCGGAGGCAATCAACGAAAGCCCCCTGGACCTTCTGCCGGGCGGGCTCCTCGCTGCCGGCGAAAAGCTCTGCGTGGAGTTCAGGTTCTCGCTCCCGCGGGAGGCTGACAACCTCGTGCAGAGTGACCTCGTGCGCTTCGATATCAAATTCGCTGCCGAGCAGAACACCTTGGCCAATCCGGAGATCAAAGACCTTGCTGTCAAGCGTCTCCAGGACGCCCTCCCGACCGGCGACACCATGCTCGACCGGGTCATTCCGAAGGCGATCGATCGGATCCGGGCGAGTTTGGCGCCGGAGCTGTGGCTGGACGACACGCACCTGAGCGAGCACGGCAAGAAGGTGTATGACCGGGAACGGCAGGCGGCTCACGAGCTTCTCAAAGGCTACACAGGGCACGACGCGGTGGCCGACGTGCGGGGGTGGCTCGTCGGCGTCGACGCCAGACTCGCCGCCACTGCGATCGCCGATGCGCGGGAGGCATATGACCGGGCGATCGCCGCTCGGGTCAGAGCGAGCCGGAAGGCCTCGGCGGCGCAGACCAGCCTCACGCAGGCGGCAACAGAACTGCAGCGGGCGAATGCGGCGATGAGCGCCGGCGATACCGACGTCGCTCTGGGCGACTACGACAAGGCCATCCTCGATTTCCGGGAGGCGCGCACCCGGGGCGAACGCTCCCTGAGTCTCGCTCTCGAAGCGCTGGCCCTCCTGCGCTGAACCAATCGTGGCGGGTGACGAATCGAGTTCGGGCTCGTCCTACGTCCCTGGTCGACTGCTGGGCCATGGCCGCCTCGGCGGGTTGAGCCGTGCCGACGGCACGAGACCGAGCAGCGCTCCGAGGATGGCGCCGAAGAACTGCAGCGCAATGGTGGCGAGGGCGGCGACGGCGCCGCCGGTGATCACGGCGGACGGGGGGGAGAATCCGTCCGTCGGGATCCAGCGGACGAGCCGGAGGATCCCGGGATCGCGGTGAGCGAGCAACGCCAAGGACTCGCTCACGGCGTAGCCGTACCCGTCCAGGCTGAACAGGGCGCCGGCCACGATTGCGGCGGGAAGCCACAGGGCGAGGACGAGGCGTGGGATGTAACGCTCCTTCCGGCATGCGTACCACCACAAGGCGATGAAGCCGAGGAGCCCGAGCATCCACAGGACGGGGACCGACGGCAGGTCCCCGAAAAGCAACTGTCCCGTATTCGCCATCCTCAGTCCTCCTGGCGATGTCGCGCCTGTCACCCGGTCTCTCGGTCGACGGTCCTTTGTGCGTTGAGACCCGGGCGCATCGGCGCGGAACGGACGTCAACGGACAAGGACCGGCTGGGTCGGGCCGGCTAAACGGCGGGCTCAGGCCAGGAGAGGCCAGGCAGGGTCGTCCATGGCGCTGCAGAAGGCATCCAGGTCGTGGGCGGTGAGAGGCGGACCCTGGTGGGCCTCGTCCGCTTCGGCGGGCCGGGTGAGGAGCCGGAAGGAGGCCCCGGCGGACCGTAGAGCCCCGAAGCCGGCGCGCTGGATGCGGGTCGCGGTACCCCTTCGGCACATGGGGCAGGCAAAGGCGAGGCGGACGGCGCCGGCAGCGCCCTCGTCGACGAGAACGGTCACAGCCCCAACATCGAGTCGGACCTCGCCGCAGTCGGGGCAGGTCGTGACGACGGTCGTCTGCTCGGCCCTGTGAGCCGCTCGGACCGCTCTCCTGCCCCGCTCGATCATTCCTGCAGCCCTCCTCAGTGTCCTGGCCTTACCGTACGTTTACCCACCCCGTCGGACACGTAGGCGAAAGGCTCAACGGACCGGGAACAGGGTCCCGAGCGGCAATGGACCGAACGGCGGTTCCCGCCTGTTGCCGCAGCGTCGGGGAGGGGTCAGGAGAGCAAGGGTGGCCGTCGCGCTTCACCCGGTTTGGCCCTCTTCTCAGCTCAGAGGTCGAACCGTGTCGAGGTAGGGCGCAGAACCGACCGACGACCGAGGGGAAGGAGCAACTCCGGGGAGGGCGGCGGCTCTTTCGTGGGTGGAGCCGGGCTGCCCCCTCCTTTGTGGACGACCCACTCGACCGCGGATCCTCCGGCCCGGGAGTTTCCGTGCTTGCAGGCAGGTGGGTGCGTCCGTCGCGCCGGACATAGCGCACGCGAGTGGCCCAGCAGGCAGAATGGGGGGCATGACGATCAAGGTCTTCCTCCTCGACGACCACGAAATCGTGCGGCGGGGGCTGCGCGATCTCCTCGAAGCCGAGGAGGATCTCACCGTGGTAGGGGAGGCGAGCACCTCCGAGCAGGCCATCAACCGGATCCCCGCCACCCAACCTGACGTGGCGGTCCTCGACGTCCGCCTCGGCGGCGAGACGGAGAGCGGGATCGAGGTCTGCCGGGAGGTCCGGTCCCGCCACCCCGAGGTGCGCTGCATCATGCTCACCTCGTTCGCCGACGACGAGGCGCTGTTCGCCGCCATCATGGCCGGGGCGTCCGGCTACGTGCTCAAGCAGGTGCGGGGGAGCGACCTGATCGACGCCATCCGCCGCGTCGGCCGGGGCGAGTCGCTGATCGACCCGGCGCTCACCGGCCGGCTGCTGGAACGCCTTCGCAGCAAGCCGGAGGAAGACGAGCTGGCCGGTCTTAGCGACCAGGAGCGCAAGATCCTCGATCTCATCGCCGAGGGCTACACCAACCGCCAGATCGCCGAGACGATCTTCCTGGCCGAGAAGACGGTGAAGAACTACGTCTCGAACCTGCTGGCCAAGCTGGGAATGAGCCGCCGGACCGAAGCCGCGGCCTATGCCGCCCGCCTCACCGAACGGCGTCGCCAGGAACCGCACTAGCGGCCTTCCCGCACTGCCGGACCACGGCCGAGCGACCCGTAGGGCTGGGCCGCTCGGCACGCGCAAGGGGACCTTCGGCTCTGAGCGCGCCACCCCCGCAAGGTCGAAAATCCGAGTATGGAGATCGACCGCGACGGGCTCGAGGTGCTGAACCGGACGGAGTGCTTCCGGCTCCTCGACAATGCCCATCTCGGACGCATCGCCGTCTCGTCCGGGGCGCTTCCGTTGGTGATGCCGGTCGGCTACGTCATGGACGGCGACACGATTGTCGTTGACGCCGGCCGCGGGCCGGCCCTGGAGTTCGCCACGGCCCGGGCGGTGGTCGGCTTCGAGGTCGACAACCTCCACGAGAACGGCCACACCGGCTGGACCGTGATGGTCACCGGTGTGGCGCAAGCGGTCCACGACGAGGGCGACGCCGCCCGCCTGCGGCAGCTATTCCCCGAGGGGAGCGAGCACGGTGACGGGCATCTGATCCGGGTGTCCTGTGAGCTGGTCTCCGGGCGGCGAACCCACCGGCGCCACCGTCACAGCCGCAGCCGGGCGGCCGCCCGGCTGGCCGAATACCGCCCGTAGCCCCATGAAGCTCGACCCGGCCGGCACCGCGGTGGCGTTGTTCCGGACGGGGGCCGGTGCCGCCGGGCTGTCGACCGCCACGGCCGTAGCCATCGGCCTCGGGGCCCTGAACCGCAGTCGCCGCCGGACGGTGAACACGCTCACCTCGGCCGGGACCGTCG
>JAICGL010000387.1 GCA_025923175.1 Acidimicrobiia bacterium | reverse complement strand
CCTCGATCTGCCGGAGGGCTTCCGCTACATCCGCTTCGGCGACGAGGGTTCGCCGATGGAGGGAGGCCGGCCCACGCCGCCGCTGCACGACGGGATGGCGGCCTTCCCGAGCGGGAAGGGGATCATCCGGCTGGTCCGGAACCACGAGGTCCAGGAGCAGGGCGAGGCCTTCGCCCGGCCGGCCTATGACCCCGAGGCCATGGGCGGGACGACCACGATCGTCTTCGATGCCAAGGCGGGCCGGGTGGTCCGCACCTTCGCGTCGCTGGCCGGGACCTACCGGAACTGTGCCGGGGGCCGCACGCCGTGGGGTTCGTGGCTGACGTGCGAGGAGGGCACCGCCGGCCCCCGGCTCGGGTTCGAGCGCCTGCACGGTTACGTGTTCGAGGTGCCGGCCGCCGGCGACGGGCCCGCCGACCCCTTCCCGTTGCGGGCCATGGGCCGCTTCGTCCACGAAGCGGTGGCAGTCGACCCGACGTCGGGAATCGTCTACCTCACCGAGGACCGGTCCACCGCCGGGTTCTACCGCTTCCTGCCCAACAAGCCGGGTGCCCTCCGGCTCGGCGGGCGGCTGCAGATGCTGGCCGTCGACGGCCAACCGGCCTACGACACACGCACCAAGCAACCGGGAGGGATCTCGCTCCCGGCGACCTGGGTCGACATCGACGACCCCGACCCGTACGACGCCGGCTGGAACCCGCTGTCGGTCTTCAACCAGGGCCTGAAGCTCGGCGGCGCTGTCTTCGCCCGGCTGGAAGGTTGCTGCTTCGATCGCGGCCGGGTGCTCATGACGACCACGACCGGCGGCGACGCCGGTGTGGGCCAGGTGTGGGAGTACCAGCCCCAACCCGACGGGCCCGGCCGGCTCCGCCTCGTCTTCGAGTCACCCTCGGCGCAGTTCCTCAACAAGCCCGACAACATCGTGGTGAGCCCCCGCGGCGGCGTCCTGCTGTGCGAGGACCACGACGGCTCCGACCGGCTCCTGGGCCTCGACCCCGAAGGCCGCATCTTCGAGTTCGCCCGCAACCGCCTGAGCAACGGCGAGTTCGCCGGCCTCACCTACGGCCCCGCCGTCGGCTACTGGCTCTTCGTCAACATCCAGAGCCCCGGAATGACCCTGGCCATCACCGGCCCCTGGGAGCGAGGCAGTCTCTAGCTCGCTGAGACCGCCTTCAAGACGTAGATCGTCCAGGGCGCAACCGCCGTTTCGCTGATCCAGTCGAAGGGCTCGTCGTCGCGCCCGAGGGGCAGGTGGTGAGCGACGAGCTCCAGGTCGGCGGCGGCGAACAAGGCGAGGTAATCCTCGTGGAACCACACGATGTCGGTCACCGGACGCCTGTCCTCGACGTCCTTCATCACGATGCGAACCTCTTCTCCGCTCTTCGCATCGTGGTTCTCGGGGAAGTCGCGGGCGGTGAACGACGCCGTTTCGTTGAGGTAGATCTCGCGCCGGCAGCCGACGAGGACGATCCGCCCGGTCGGCTGGAGCAGTCGGCGGAGGCCTCGGAGGATTCCTGCCCGGTGCTCGGCTCCGGGAATGTTGTCGAAGGCGAACGCCGAAAAGACGAGGTCGAACCGCTGGGGCTCGACCGCCTCGTAGTCACCGTCGTCGACGAGCAGGTATTGGCCATGCGGGTCCGCTGCCCGGGCCAACTCGAGCATGGCCGGTGAGATGTCGATCCCGACCGGGTCGAAGCCGAGGCTGCGGAGAAAACGTGTTGAACGCCCGGCGCCGCAACCGAAGTCGAGGGCGGCCCGCCCCTGCACGTGTTCGGCGAAGATCGCCGGCAGGTCCCGGAAGGCGAGGTAGTAGGTCCCCGGAAACTCGAGCGTGGCGTACGCCTGGGCCCTGACCTCATCCTCGTAGGCGTTGGCGAACGACACGTCCGGCCACGCTAGTGGCTGCAGTGTGTCGCTAGCTGGCGGCTTTCCCCTTCCCCTCCAGGCTGCGGCCGAGCCTCGCTTCCATCTGTCGCTCCAACTCGGCGATGTTCTGGAGGGCCTCGTCGAGGCGTTTCCGCGCCCGGTCGTAGAACTCCTTCTCGGGGATCGGGATGTGGTGTTCGGGTTGCATGCCGTGCTGATCAGCCATGCCCCCCTTTTTTCCCGGTGTGGCCGCCGATCATCCGTAACTGGGAATTGAATCCACGACTTACGGGTACTTGATGGTCAAAGCATCCAGGGGGTCAGGGGAGGCGGCGTGGAAGAGGTCGAGCGCGGCAACAATGGCAACGGCAATGGCGCCAGCAGTAAGGGTGTCAGCGGGAAGGGCATCAGCATCGATCTGGGCACAGCGAACACGCTCGTGTGGGATGTCCAGCATGGGATGCTCTACAACCAGCCCACGATGATGGCGCTGAGCTTCAACGGCGGCCGCCACTCCGACGTGCTCGGTGTGGGGGAGAGCGCCGAGGAGCTCGTCGGCCGGTCGCCCGACGGCGTTGAGGTCGTCCGCCCGCTGCGGGATGGCGTCATCACCGACCTCGAGACCACCCGCAGGTTCTTGCGCGAGATCCTGGCGGACATCGCTCCCACCTGGCTCCAGCGGCGCCGCCTCTCCGTCGTCATCGGTGTTCCGGCCGGTGCGACGGCCCTCGAACGGCGGGCGCTGCTCGAAGCGGCCGAGGAGGCCGGTATCGGCCGGGCGCACCTGCTTCCCGAACCGGTGTGTGGCGCCGTCGGCTGCGGCGTCGACCCGCTTGCGCCCCGTGCCCATCTCGTGGTCGACATCGGGGCCGGTACGTCGGAGGTGGCCGCCTTCGGCGCCGGCGGGGTCCTCACCTTCCGGTCGTCGCCAGTGGCCGGTGACGAGATGACCTCGGCCCTGCACCAGTACATCCGCCACGAGCACCAGCTCGTCGTCGGTGAACTGCAGGCCGAACAGGCCAAGATCCGCGCCTTCAGCGACCCCAGCCCTTCGATGGTGGTGGAAGGGCGCGACGCCGTGAGCGGCAAGGCCCGCGTCGTCAACCTCTCGCCCGAGGAGGTGACTGAGGCGGTGGCGTCGGTCACCGACGAGATCCTCGCGTGCCTGACCGGCTGCCTCGACGACCTTCCGCCGCAGGCCGTGAGCGACATCATGACCGAGGGCGTCATCATCGTCGGCGGCGCTTCGCTCTCGCCTGGCTTCCACAAGCGCGTCGAGGACGCCTTCGGCGTGGCTGCACTCCCCGCCGACGAGCCGCTCTCCCGGGTGGCCGAAGGCGGCGCCCGCTGCCTGAGCAACCCCGACATCCTCAGCGCCTACGACGCCGCCTGAGTCAGGCAACAGCGTCTAGGAGGTCCTGGAGCAAGTTTGCGGGGTCGAACAGCGGTACCAGTCCGTTCCGGACGACGTCGACCGTGCCAGCGTCACAGGGGGTAGTTGCTGCCCAAGTGACCTTGGCGAAACCAAACTCAACTTCGAAACCGGACGACAGGCGGACCCGGCGCTCGGTGACGACGCCCCATTGCCGGGTCTTCACCGAAAGGCCCGCCTGTCCGATGGCGCTGATAATCCAAGCCTCTGTCTCAACATATGCGGCTGGGTCGTCAGTGAGCACGACGAATAGTGGCGGACGGAGGTAAGAATCCGATTCAGATCTTCTCGGGGACTGACAACGAAAGATGATCGTGCGTGAGGTGTCCGGCGATGAGGCGTTCAGTCAAGACGGGTCTGATGCTCGCGATAGCTGCCGCAGCGCTCAACGTCGGCGGCTGCGCGTCGGACAGCAATGAGGCGGAGAGCGGGGCGAGTGACAGCCAGTTCAGCCAGTTGAAGCCTCCGCCCGACTTTGACCGCAGTGACTCTGAAGCAGTCAGGCGAGTAGTCGAAAATGACCTCAAGAGTCTCGAGAAGGCGGGTATTCTCATCGGCCTCGTGGACAGCACGGCTGGGCGTGTCCGTGTCCTGGTCGAGGACCTCACGCCAGCCAAGAAGCAACTGCTTCAAAGACGTTATGGCCACCTGCTCGATGTCGAAAGCGGGACGGTGCGACCAGCGAACTAAGTACCTCATCACCGCGACACCTGGCCGGAGCCAGGGACGGCTTCGAGCTTGCGCCCGATCACCGCGCGCAACGACTCGCAAACGGCACTTCAAGGGCGGTCTCGTCGGTCTCCGGCGAGGTTCCGGTCCGCGGTCTCGACGACTTGGGGTGAATGCCGGGATCTTGGCCGCAACGCCAGCGCGACCAGCTCCGACGGGATCTTCCCAGGCGTTGTGAAGTCGGAGTCTCTCGGCGGGTCATGGTTCGACGAGGCTCCCGGCTATCCGAAGCGGCCTCAGGCGCTGCACAATCGGGGGGTGGGTCGACTCAAGGGACCGGCGGTGGGGCTGGTGCTCATCGTCGCCATGGGCGCCGGTGTCGTCGTCCTGGGATCGTCGGAGGGGCCCGTGGTGACGCCGGTTTCGTCGACCACGTCGTCGACGCTGGCCGGCTACCCCGAGGACCCGGCTTCCCGACGGCCGGTCGTGTCGTGGCTGGCGGAACCGGCAGGTGCCATCCCGCAGCCACCGCCACCCGTGCCCCCTTGCCGGG
>JAICGL010000386.1 GCA_025923175.1 Acidimicrobiia bacterium | reverse complement strand
GCGGAGCGGGCCGCCCTGCCGGGTTGTCTGGAGGGCATCGTGCCCCTCGGCGACATGCCACCCGCACGTCGAGCGGCGGCGACGACCTACTTTGCCCTCATGGAACGCCATTTCGCCGAGATGACCCGCTGTCTGAAGCCCGGGGCACGCTACGCCTTCGTCGTCGGCAACAGCCAGACGCTGGTCGATGTGTTGCCGCTCCACGACGCGCTCGTCCGTCTGGCAGGCGCGGCCGGATTGAGCCTCGAGCGGGCATTCGGCTACCGGATCCGGCGCCACTACATGAAGTTTCCCCGCCGGGGGCGGGGCGGCATCATCCTGATCGACTGGGTGCTCGTCCTCCGCCGACGGGCCACAGCTCAGGCGCCAGCGCCGTTACCTCGCCACTGGGTGGCGCTGGCGCCCGATGCTGTAGCTCACTGACGTTCGGGGGGTGCGTCAGGTTGTGGTAGTCCCGCTGCGGGTCAGGACGAGATTGCCCGTATCGGCCACGTCGAGGACGACGTCATCGAGTGAGTCCGCCACCTCGGGTGCGACGAAGTACGGCGTTCCGTCGGTCTGCCCGACGGCGTCTCCGTCCTGGGGGCCTTCGACGAAACCGAATCCGTAGACGCTGGCCTGCTGCGAATTCGCGCTGGGATCGGGCGCAGCGAAGATCCGCACGCCGAAGTTCTCGGGGAGACCCTCCTTCTCTCTGGCCCGGTTGAGGGTCTGGGCGGCTTGGCTCGTCACCTGAAGCATTCGTGGCTCCTCTCTGCTTGAGAGCGCGTGAGGGCAAAGTATGGGGGGTACCCGACGTCTCCGCCGGACAAACAGGTAAGGGCTGCCAGTCCGTCAGGCGGACAGGGCACGGTCGATGCGGGTCAGGAGGCCGTGGAGGGGAGCGAGACCGAGGGGACGGCCGACGATCTCGGCGACGCCGGCTCTGAACAGTTCAATCCGGCGGCGTACGTCGAGGTCGGCCGAGATGACGACGATGGCCGGGCGCTTTTGGAATCGGCGGGTGGCGGCCAGCAGGAAATCAGTGACCTCCAGGTTGTCGAAGCCCGCCAGCTCGTCGTCGAGGATCACGACGTCGAACGCTTCGGTGGCAAGGGCGACGAGTGCGCCCCGGGTGTCCCAGGCTTCCTCCACCCGGTGGCCGAGCACGCTGATCGCGACGCAGGTCAGATCGCGCCGGTCGTCATCCCGATCGACGACGAGGATTCGGAGCCGCTCCCGTCGATTCCGGATGCGGCGCACCTGCGCTCGCTTGGTGAACCCCGGGTGGCTGAGGGCTGGGTGAGATCGCATGGGCCTGTCGTTCTCGCCCGGCTTGTCCGATCCCTCCCATTTAAGACCGATTTTGCACAGATGCGACGTTGCCTTACTGGCCGCCACTCCCAAGGGGGCGCAGCTCGTCGGCCACCAATCGCACGACGAGGTCGTCGAGGGCCAGGACGGCGTAATCGGAGACGTGGTGGTCGGTGTGGTCGCCGGGGGAGGCGCCGTCGGCTCCGTAGGTCAGGAAGGTGAAGCGGGCCATGGTGATCTGGGCCAGCTGGCGGAACACGTATTCGCCCTGGTCGTCGAGGCCGGAGGAGGCGATCGGCATGATCTTGATGCCCCGGCGGGCGGCGGCGCGGACGTCGTCGGCGTAGTCGGGCCCGTCCTGATAGTCGAGGTGGGGCGGGGCGTCGGCGATGAGGAACATCAGCTTGACGGTGTCGTCGCCGCGCCATGAGGGGCTGGTCACCGCCTGGTGCAGGCCGGCGTTGAGGTCCTCGGGCGTGTCGCCGCCGCCGCCGGCCCGGACCTCGGCCAGCGCCGCCTTGAAGATGTCGACGCTCGAGGTGAAGTCGAAGGTGCGGGTCACGAAGAGGTCGCCCCGGTCGCGGTAGACGGTCATGCCGATCCGGAGGTCGGTATCGCCCGGGAGGGCGGAGATGCGCTCGGCCACCGACCGGACGCTGTCCTTCAGGCGGTCGATCTCGTCGCCCATGGAGCCGGTGGTGTCGATGAGGAACAGCACGTCAAGCTTGGCCCGGCCCTCGGGGCGGCGGACGGGGACGGTGACGCGGTGCTCGCGGCCTGCATCCTGGGTGAAATCGACGGTGACCCGGGTGTTCTGCCAGTCGACGGTGGCGTCGCCGACGTTGCCGAACAGGAGCGCCCGGCCGTCGGGTCCGCTGCGGACCTCCTGGTCGCCTGCCCGCACCACGGCGCCGAGCAACGGCTTGCCGTCCTGGTCGACGACGGTGACGACGTGCCGGATCGACACGTCGATGTCGTGGACGGTGATGCCGAGGCGGCGGAACTCGTCGCGGTACTTGAGGTAGTCGGCGAAAGCGGCATTGTCGTCGACGCTGCCGGCCCGCAGGCCGGGGCCCGAGCGCTGCGGTGGGGCGATGACGTCGCCGGGCATCAGCGTCGTCGGCGAGGCCGGCGCGCCCGCAGCCGCTTTGGCGGTGGAGCGCAGCGTTGCCGCGTCCTCAGCCGCGTAGCCCTCGCTGGTGGCCGCGCTGCCAGCGGCGCCAACGCCGGCGCCATCTCCGCTCCAGTCCCGGTCGGAGTCGCCGCCGAGCCAGCGGCCCCCGGGGTCGGCCGGGGCGCCGGCCGGTGTGGTGGCGGTCGCACCGTCACCCTTTGGGGGAGCGGCGGACCGATCTGCGGACGGAGTCGCGCAGGACGTGAGGATCGCAGCGGCGGCGATGAGGGTGATGGCGACCTTGTTCGTCATGCCGGTTGGGACGGTGGCGGCACCGCTCCGGTTCCCAGAAAGTTCTCAGCGTCGAGCCGGGAGGGCTCTGGCAGGATCTACAGGCCATGCGACGGCTCGCCACCCTTCTCCTTGCTGTCATTGTGTTGGTTTCGCCGGCGGCGTCGGCCGAGAAGCCGGCCTACCCCCCGACCCGGGTCGCCGACGTCGTGGAGAACCTCCACGGCACCGAAGTCCACGACCCGTACCGGTGGCTGGAGGACGGGTCGTCGTCCGAGGTCAAGACGTGGGCCAAGGAGCAGAACGCCTTCACGCGCGACCGCCTCGACGGGCTGGCCGGGCGCGACTGGCTGGGAAAGCGGCTGCGCGAGGTGTCGTACGTCGACGCCGCCGGTGTGCCGCAGCGGGCGGGGTCCCGGCTGTTCTTCGTCCGCCGCAAAGCCGACCAGGAGAAGGCCGTCCTCTACTGGCGCGGCGACGACGATGGCGTCGACCACGTCCTCGTCGATCCCAACACCTTGTCCGAGGACGGCTCGACCTCGCTGGGGGAGTGGGTGCCGTCCTACGACGGCAAGACCCTGGCCTACGCACTCCAGGAGAACAACGCCGACGAGGCCACCCTCTACGTGAAGGACGTCGCCACCGGAAAGGTCAGCGAGCGGGACCGCATCGAGGGCGCCAAGTACGCGTCGCCGTCTTGGACGCCGGCCGGCGACGGGTTCTACTACACGTGGCTGCCCACGGATCCGTCCATCCCGGAGGCCGAACGGCCCGGCCGGGCCGAGATCCGCTACCACGCCCTCGGCACCGACCCGGCCGGCGACACCGTCGTCCGCCCGGCGAGCAACGACCCCGAGAAGTTTCTCTGGCCGTACCTCTCCCGGGACGGACACTGGCTCCTCGCCTCCCTGGTGAGCTTCACGTCCGTCCACATCTCCTACAAGGACCTGCGCACGCCGGGCGGTGAATGGAAGACGCTCGTCGAGAGCGACGAGCTCGAGTACTGGCCCGAGGTCTGGAAGGACCGGTTCTATCTCCGGACCAACGACGGCGGGTCCCGCTTCCGGGTCCTCCGGGTCGATCCGTCGTCCGCCGACCGGAAGCACTGGGTGGAGATCGTGCCCGAGGCACCCGATGCCGTCCTCCGGGGGATCTCAGTGGTGGGTGGCCGGCTGGCGCTGTCCTACCTGCGCAACGCCGCCAGTGAGATCGAGCTCCGCACGCTCGAAGGGAAGAAGATCCGGTCGATCAAGCTGCCGGGGATCGGCGCGTCGGGCGGCCTCGTCGGCACGCCCGAGCGCGACGAGGCCTTCTACGACTTCAGTTCCTTCACCCACCCGCCGGAGATATGGCGGACGTCGGTCGCTTCCGGGCGGAGCCGGCAGTGGGCGAAGCGGGAGGTTCCCGTTGACCCGAAGCCCTACACCGTGGAGCAGGTGTTCTTCCCCTCCAAGGACGGCACCAGGATCCCGATGTTCGTCGTACGCCGGAGCGACGCCCCGAAGGAAGGGTCGGTGCCCTTCCTCCTCTACGGCTACGGCGGTTTCGGGGTCAGCGTGGAGCCGTCGTTCTCCGCCCGCCTCTACCCCTGGCTGGAGGCGGGCGGCGGATATGCCGTGGCCAACCTCCGGGGCGGCGGCGAGTACGGCGAGGACTGGCACAAGGCCGGGGCGCTGGGCAACAAGCAGAACGTCTTCGACGACTTCATCGCCGCCGGCGAATACCTCGTGAAGGAAGGCTGGACGAAACCGGAACGCCTCGCCATCCAGGGCGGGTCCAACGGCGGGCTGCTGGTGGGGGCGGCCCTCACGCAGCGACCCGATTTGTTC
>JAICGL010000385.1 GCA_025923175.1 Acidimicrobiia bacterium | reverse complement strand
CGAGTGTCAGGTCGCGCCAGACCCCCTTGTCCTCCTCGAGCATCCGCAACACGATCGAGGCCGTCCCCATCTTCAGGTAGTTCGTGTACTCGCTCATGTTCGAGTCGCCCACGATGACGTGGAGTCGGCGGAACCGCTCGGCGTCGGCGTGGGGCTCGTCGCGGGTGTTGATGATCGGCCGGGACCGGGTGGTGGCCGACGACACGCCCTCCCAGATGTGCTCGGCCCGCTGCGAGACGCAGTACATGGCGCCCCGGGCCGTCTGCAGGACCTTGCCCGCCCCGGCGAAGATCTGCCGGCTCACGAGGAACGGGATCAGGACGTCGGTGAACCGGGCGAAATCGCCCTCCCGCTCGACCAGGTAGTTCTCGTGGCACCCATAGGAGTTGCCGGCCGAGTCGGTGTTGTTCTTGAACAGGTACACCTCGCCCCGGATGCCCTCCTCCCGCAGCCGCTGCTCGGCCGACATGAGGAGGCTCTCGAGGATCCGCTCCCCCGCCTTGTCGTGGACGACCACGTCGTAGATGGAGTCGCACTCGGGAGTGGCGTACTCGGGGTGGGAACCCACGTCGAGGTAGAGGCGGGCGCCGTTTTCCAGGAACACATTGGACGATCGCCCCCAGGAGACCACCCGACGGAAGAGGTAGCGAGCCACCTCGTCGGGGCTGAGGCGCCGTTGCCCCCGAAGGGTGCAGGTGACGCCGTACTCGTTCTCGAGGCCGAAGATCCGACGTTCCACAGACGGAGTGTACGGCCCAGCACCTTCCATCGGAGCCGCACCGAAACCGCCACCGGTGGTCATTTCGGTCAACTCCCCCGTACCATGACCCTGTGGACGGAGTGAACGAGCGGGTTCGGATGACCCGGCTCACCACGGTGGGCGGCTCGTTCGCTGCCCGGGTGCTCCAGGCCCGCCTCGAGGACGAGGGCCTCACCGTCGAACTCCGGGGCAACGTCGACAGCCAATACGCCTTCACGGTCGGCGCGATGAGCCGGGTGGACGTCTACGTGCCCGAGCACGACCTCGAGGACGCCAAGCTGGTCATGCTCGTGAACGAGGTCGACTCGGTGCTCGACCTCCCGCCACAGCGCGACCGCCCGTCCGACCCCTGGGGCGATCGGGCCCTCTGGCTCGTCCTCGTGGCCATCGTGCTGCTCGGGATCATCCCCATCGCGCACATGGCCTCGCGCCTCTAACGGCCGGGCGTTAGGCGTTCACCAGCAGCTGGGCGACCTCGTCGTCGTCGATGCGGCGAAACTTGCGGCGGGTCCGATTCCGGTCGAGGACGGCAACCTCGAGCTGGTCGGCGGAGATCTCCCGATCGTCGGGCGAGCCGAGCGCCTTGGTGCCGAGCCGGATGGCTCCGCCCACGTCGAGGCCGTCGGTGTAGTCGGCCTTGAGAGAGTCGGTGATGGCCTCCGCCTGCCCGCCGAGGACGGTGAAGCCGTGCTCGTCCATCACCGTGCCGTCGTAGAGGATGTGGAACATCTCGTTGGCCTCGCCGTCGTGCTCCCCCACCTGGGCCACGAGGATCTCGACCTCGTAGGGCTTCATCTCGTGGGTGAACACCTGACCCAGCGTCTGGGCGTAACCGTTGGCCAGGGCCCGGGCCGTGACGTCCTCCCGGGAGTACGAGTAGCCACGCACGTCGGCGTGGCGGATCCCGGCGATCTTGAGCATCTCGAACTCGTTGTACTTCCCGACCCCGGCGAAGGCGATCCGGTCGTAGACCTCCGAAAGCTTGTGGAGGGTGCCGGACGGGTTCTCGGCCACGAGGGCGATCCCGTCGGCGTACTCCAGCGCCACCAGCGAGCGGCCCCGGGCGATGCCCTTGCGGGCATAGTCGGCCCGGTCCTTCATCACCTGCTCGGGGGAGACGTAGAACGGCATGCTCACGGCGCCGACCTCCCCTCGAGCACTGCCAGGGAGCGTCGTTCGACGTCGTCATCTGCCAGCTTGACGTACCCGTTGCGATCGACGACCGCCACGGTCGGGTAGATGTGCCGCACGACATCGGGGCCGCCGGTGGCGGCGTCCTCGTCAGCGGCCATGAACAGGGCCAGCAGGGCGAGGTTGACCGCCTCCTCCGCATCCATACCGGGCCTGAAGCCTGCCTTGATCCAGTTCCGGGCGTGCACGGAGCCGGAGCCGGTGGTGGCGTGGTCGGCCTCCTCGTACTTGCCGCCGGTGACGTCGTACTTGTAGAGCCGCCCCTCGTTCTTGCGCAGGTCGTAGCCGCAGAACAGTGGGACGACGACGAGGCCCTGCATCGCCGCCGGCAGGTTGGCCCGGATCATCTGGGAGAGCTTGTTGGCCTTGCCCTCCAGCGACAGCGGCTCGCCCTCGACCTTCTCGTAGTGCTCGAGCTCGGTCTGGAGGAGGCGGACCATCTCCATGCCGGGCCCGGCCGCACCAGCGATGGCCATCGCCGACCAGTGGTCGCACTGGGAGACCTTGTCGATGCGGCGGCTGGCGATCGTGTAGCCCTCAGTGGCCCGCCGGTCGCCGGCCATGACGACACCGCCGGCGAACTTGAGGCAGACGATCGTCGTGCCGTGGGGCACCTGGAGCCCCGAGGCGGTCACTCCTCCGGCGGAGAGGCCCGCGGCGGGGAAGTTGGCTCCGGGGAGCGCGTCCGGGGCACGGCGCCGGAGCAGCTCGAAGAACGAAGGGCCCGGATCGGATCCGGGCGCGAACATCGGGAGTGGCTGGTCGATCACGGGGCGGGAGCCTACAACCTCAGGCTGCTCCGCCCCGGCTACGTCATTCTCCGCCTTTTTGCACGTAGTTCCGGACGAACTCCTCGGCGTTCTCCTCGAGGACGGAATCGATCTCGTCGAGGAGTTCGTCGAGCTCCTCCTTGATCTTCTCGCCCTGGGCCTTGGGGGCGTCGACCTCGGCGGTCTCCGCCTCCCGGGCCTTCGGCGCCGGCTTCTGCTTTCGCTCCCGCTCAGCCATGTCGTCCCTATTTTCCTATGCGGACAGCCGGGCCACCAGTTCGGCCGGCGTTGCGCAGTCGTCTAAAAGTTCATCGACGTGGGCCTTCGTACCTCTGAGGGGTTCCATCATCGGGATCCTTTTCAGGGGGTCCGCCCCCAGATCGAAGATCATGCTGTCCCAGTTTGCGGCGACCACCGAGTCAGACCACCGGGACAGGCAGCGGCCCCGGAAGTATGCCCGGGTGGTGGCCGGGGGTTCGGTGATGGCGGCGACGACGTCGTCCTCCGCGATCAGCCGCTCGATCTTTCCCGCTTTGACCAGCTTCTCGTACAAAGAGCGCTCCGGTCTCACGTCGTGGTACTGCAGATCCATCAACGCCAGCTTGGGGTCTCCCCATTCCAGCCCTTGGCGGGCAGCGTAGGCGTCCAGGAGGTTGTACTTGGTCACCCAGTCGAGCTGACCGTCGAGCCGGCGGGGATCGTCCTCAATGGCCGTCAGCACCTGCTCCCAGCGCCGCATGAGGTCGGCCATCTGGGCCTCGTCGCCGCAGCTGTCGAGCCCGATCTCGTCGGCGTACTTCTCGGCCAGGCGGAAGTACTCCCACTGGAGCTCCACCGCCGTCATGCTCGACCCGTCGGCCAGGGCGAACGTCGTCCGACAGCTCGGATCGTGGGAGAGCTTGCGCATCGTCGGGACGGGCGAGGCCAGCGACAGGTCCTTGTCGATGAACCCGTCCTCCACCATCGAGAGGACCACGGCCGTCGTCCCCACCTTCAGGAAGGTGGCCACCTCGCACAGGTTGGCGTCGCCGACGATGACGTGGAGCCGGCGGTACTTCTGCGGGTCGCAGTGCGGCTCGTCACGCGTGTTGACGATGGGGCGCTTGAGCGTGGTCTCGAGACCGACCTCCTCCTCGAAGAAGTCGGCTCGCTGGGAGACCTGGAAGACGGCCTCGGCCGCGCCGTGCTCCGAGCCCACCTTGCCCGCCCCGCAGAAGATCTGGCGGGTCACGAACCAGGGGATCATGTGCCGGACCAGCGTCGAGAACGGCACCGACCGGTCGACCAGGTAGTTCTCGTGGGTGCCGGACGAGTTCACCTTGCCGTCGGAGGTGTTCTTGTAGACGACGATCTCCTGGCCCTGGGGCAGCAACCGGCCGGCGGCCTGCATGGACCTCGCCAATACCCGCTCGCCGGCCTTGTCATAGCGCACGACCTGGAGGGCGTCGGTGCACTCCGGGGTGGAGAACTCCGGATGGGCGTGGTCGACGTAGTAGCGGGCGCCGTTGGTCAGGACGGTGTTGACGAGGTGGGTCTCGACTTCAGGGGGTGAGGCGTCCTCCCGGGCGAAGCCGCGGGCGTCGCGTCCGGGGGACTCGTCTTCGAAGTCCCACCCCACCTTGCGGTGCTCGACGTAGGCGTTGACCAGCATCGATGACGCCACCACGGGGTTGCCGTCGGGGGAGCCCCGGAAGGCGATCCCGTACTCCGTCTCGATGCCGCACACCTTCGGTATGGCCACGGACTGAGACTACAGGGGCGGCGAGACGTCGGCGTGCCCAGGGGCACGCGGTCCCCTGGGCACGCGACAGGTTTT
>JAICGL010000384.1 GCA_025923175.1 Acidimicrobiia bacterium | reverse complement strand
CTCGCCGGTCGGGGCCGCGATCACGGTTCGACCGGAACCGTCGGGGTTGATCTTGGCGATCTCACCGGGACCGGACGCGGTGTTGGTCGAGAACACCATCGGCCGGACCGGTACTGCCTCGGCCGCCGCAGGGCTGACGACTCCAGGCAGGGCCGCTAGCAGAAGACCAATGAGACGTCTGCACAGGCCGGGCATCAAGCCAGGATGCCTCATGGGTTGAGCCGTGTGCCACGTTCGTCGTTCCTGAACCTGGGAAGCTTTCAGGATCGGCGCCGGTCGTGCTCTCAGACCGCCCTGCAATGCCGGGACTGCGCTCGCTTAGTGGGGGCGGGCGACCGGGGTGCGGGGTGGGGAGGAGGCCAGCTTGGGGGCGGGGGGCGCGGGGGCTTCGGGGGTGACTTCGTCGGGGCCGTCGTTCCAGTCGCGGAGGGAGTCGCGGTAGAGGCTGCGGACGACGGTGAGGAAGTAGATCCCGGCCGGGACGGAGAGCCAGTCGATCAGGAGGCCGTGACCGTCCTGGGCGTAGCGGCCGGAGACGGCGTAGACGGCCCAGATGCCGTGCATCAGGGCGCAGGTCGGGAAGATGGCCGAGAGGCACAGGCCTGAGACGGACCAGCCGCCCATGGAGGGGCGGTTGGCCAGCTGGGTGCGGAGCACGAACCAGCCGATGTTCATGTACAGGAAGACCAGGATGATGTTGGCCCACACGGCGAAACCGGGGGTGACCCGGGGGCCGGCCAGCACGGCGCCGCCGACGATGGCCAGCACGGTGACGTAGACCGCGCTGGCGGTCGGAGCGGCGCGCAGCCAGCCGGGGTCGCCCGGAACGAACCGGTCGCCGCGGCCGCCGAGGAAGGCCTCGACCCGCAGCCACAGCCACAGCACGCCGACGGGCAGCCCGACCACCACCGCCAGAAGGTCCAGCGGCCCGCCGAGGCGGCCCTCGAGGGCGACGTGGAGGCCGTGGTCCAGGTGGTGCGGCCCGCAGGTGAAGGCCATGAAGATCCAGGCGGCGCCGAAGTGGGAGAACCCGAACGTGCGCCAGTCCCGCCGCATCTCGATGGCGGTCATGATCCCGTAGCCGGTATATGCCACACCGAGCGCCACGTTGGTCAGGGCGACGAGCGCAACGATCATGGACGCGCACCTCCGGTTCCTCTGCGGCTGGGCACCCCGATCTGGCGCATGAACTCTCGGATCGAGGAGTCCTCCCCCATCCCGGGAGGGAGCGCGCCGTGGTGGCCGGCGCGCTGGGCCTCGCGAGCCGATCGGGGCAGGGCGAAGGTGAAGGTGGAACCGGCCCCCTTGGCACTGCGGACGGCGACGTGCCCGCCCATCGCCTCCACCAGGGACCGCACGATGTAGAGGCCGACACCGGCGCCGACGTCGTGACCAGAGGCCCCCGCGACATGCTCGGCCTGCCAGAACGGTTCGAAGCACCGGGCGGCCTCGTCGGCGGTCATCCCGATGCCGTAGTCGGCCACGCTGATCCGCACGAACCGCTTGTCGGCGGCGGCGCTCACCACCACCGGCCGGTCACCGCGCGAGTACTTCAACGCGTTGCCCAGCAGATGGTCGAGGACCTTGCGACAGGCGCCAGCATCGGCGAAGCCGTGCGCCAGCGTCGGCTGCACCTGCACAACGATCGGTGCGGTGGCCGACGACCGCGCTGCCTGCACCCGCTCGGCGACCAGTGCCGCAAGGTCGAGCGGGCCCAACGCCAGTTGAGCCGACGGCTTGGCGGCGATCCATTCCGCAAGTGGTGCGGCGGCCAGCGGCGCGCTCCACAGGTAGCCCTGGGCCCGGTCGCAGCGCAGCGCCCGCAGCACTGTCAGCTGGTCCTCGTTCTCCACTCCTTCGGCGATCACCGACAGGCCCAGGGCATGGCCGAGGTTGATGACCGCGGCGACGATGGCGTCGGCCGCGCTGTCGTTGCCGAGCCCGGCGACGAACGCCCGGTCCAGCTTCACGATGTCCACGGGGAAACGGCGCAGGTAGCCGAGCGACGAGTAGCCCGTCCCGAAGTCGTCGATGGCAAACCGCACCCCGAGGTCCCGCAGCCTGGAGAGGACGGGGATGGCCAGGTCGACGTCGTCCATCAGGACGCTCTCGGTGATCTCGAAACAGAGCCGCCCCGGCGCCAGGCCGAAGTCCGCCAGGATGCGTTCCACCATCGGCACCAGCCCCGGTGTGCTCAGCTGCCGGGCTGAAAGATTGACCGACATGACGAGCTCCGCGGCACCGCCGACGGGGTCCCGGTCGAGGATCTCGGTGAGGTCCCGGCAGGCCTGGCGGAGCACCCACGCCCCGAGCGGCACCACCAGGCCGGTGTCCTCCGCAACCTGGATGAACTCGGCCGGGGCCAGGAGCCCCCGCCGGGGATGCTGCCACCGGACCAGCGCCTCGACACCGGCCGGCGTCGCCTGCCCGAGGTGCACGATCGGCTGGTACACGACCCGGAGCTGGCCGGAGTCGACCCCATGGCGCAGCTCCTCGGCCGTCTGGACGCGGGCCTGGCTGCGGAGCCGGGCCGTGTTGTCGAAGAGCTCGATGCGGTTCCGGCCGGTCTCCTTGGCCCGGTACATGGCCATGTCGGCGTCGCGCAGCAGCGCGTCGGGCGTCGTGTCCGACCGGCGGGTCAGGGCGATGCCGATGCTGGCGGAGGAGACAACGGTGTGATCGCCGCACTCGATGGGTTGTTCGAGGGCGGCCAGCACCCGCTCGGCCACCCGCACCGCCGCCCTGTCGTCCTCGAGGTCCTCGCACAGCACGACGAACTCGTCGCCGCCGAGGCGGCCCACGGTGTCGTGCGGTCGGAGCACCTCCCGGAGCCGAGCTCCGACGGCCAGCAGTGCCGTGTCGCCGGCGGCGTGACCGAACCGGTCGTTGATGGCCTTGAACCGGTCGAGGTCGACGAAGAGGACGGCCAGCACCCGGTCCCGACGCTCGAGGCGATGCAGCGCCTGACCGAGCCGGTCCATGAACAGCGAGCGGTTGGGCAGCGCCGTCAGCGGGTCGTGCAGCGCCAGCTGTGACAGCGCTTCGGCTGCTTCCCGTTGCGGCGTCACGTCCTGGGCGGCACCCATCATCCGGACCGGCTGGCCATCCACGCTGCGGACCCGGCCACGGCATTGCAGCCAGCGGACCGTCCCGTCCGGCAGCAGGCAGCGGTGGGCGAACTCGAACGGCTCCAGCGCCCGCAGGCTGCGATCTACCGCGGCGGTGACCAGCGCCCGATCGTCGGGGTGCACGGCCGCCATGTAACCCTCGAACGTGCCGGGGAACGCCTGGGGCGACACACCGAAGACGCGGTACAGCTCGTCGGACCAGCGCACCTGGTTGGTGGGAATGTCCCACTCCCAGATCCCGACCTTGGCCACCGACTGCGCCTCGCGCAGCTGATCGCCTGTCGTCTCGAGCGCCGCCTGAAGGGCGTCGTACTCGGTGACGTCACGGGCCACGAGCAGCATCCCGCGGCGCCCCTCGAAGGGCAGCGGATTGGTCTGGACCTCCACGGTCAGGAGGACGCCGTCCCGGGTGCGGTGGTGGCACCGGGCGGGCCCGGTACCCGAACCCGACCCCTGAGCCGGGGCCTGATCGGCGCCGGCCCAGGGCCGGGTCAACAACTCCTCGAGGAACGCCGCATGATCGTCCGGGGGCAGCAGGTCGAGCACCGTCATCGACAGAAGCTGCGCGCGCGTCCAGCCGTACTGGCGGACGGCTGCCTCGTTCACCGCCAGGATCCGCAGCGTGTCGACGTCGTGGACCCACATGGCCAACGGGTTGTTTTCGAACAGCAGCGGCGAGGCGTTGAGCGCGATCTCGAGGATGACCCCTCCCGGGGTACGGGGACGCGAACCGGGGGTCGCGAGTCGCGGACCCTCTTCGGAATGATCGGGCCCGGTATGAGACCGGATAATGACCCGCCGGCGTCATTTGACGGTGACGGAAGGACTAGTACCGCCGATTCGGGGGGAATGCGCCGCCGGGGAACGGCAAAACCGCAGCTAGCGCCGGTAAATGCGGCTGGTGTCGGAGTAGTAGACGGCGTTGTCCGGGCCCAGGACGACGTCGAGTTTGCACTCCGCCGGACCCTACGTCACCGTGGCGTGAGGGGTGCCCGGGGTCACAATGAGCATCCCGCCGTTGTAGTTGCAGAACACCAGATGGCCCGCCATGCCGGCCGGGCCGGAGGCGTTGACGAAGGCCGCCCCCTGCGACGGCGACGGACACCACGACAAGAGGGCGGCATGCCCCCAGTCTGCCGCTCAGGCCGCAGGCTGCGACGGCGGGGGTGACGAGTTCTGCGGGGCGGCGGGCCCGCAGGTGTCGGAGCCGGAGTCGGTGAAGGTGCCGCCGGCGACGGGCACGAACCGCCAGTCGTAGCCCTCGGCGCGCAAGGTGAGCTGCAGCACTCCGTAGGCCTCGGCCTTGCGCATCTCGCTGTTGGCGGCGACGGGCCCCTCGAAGCGGTCGAAGGGCCCGCCGCCTGTCCCCACCACGAACTGGCGGATTCCGGCCGGGTCGGCAGTTCCGTCCGGG